>CAYRQB010000005.1:0-47384 GCA_964426025.1 uncultured Heliomicrobium sp. | reverse complement strand
CGGTGATGTTGGCAAGGTTGTGCAGGTGATCGGTCCGGTTGTGGACGTGGAATTTACAGAAGGTTATCTGCCGCCGATTTATCAGGCATTGCGCGTCACCAGCGAAGGTTTCGACGTGCCGCGTCCGATTGATGTCATCTGCGAAGTTCAGCAGCATTTGGGCGAAGGCCGAGTTCGCACGGTTTCGATGCTTCCGACCGACGGGATGGTTCGCGGCATGAGTGCCGCTGACACTGGCGGCCCGATCAAGGTTCCGGTCGGCAATGGCACTCTGGGGCGCATCATCAACGTCATCGGTGATCCGGTTGACGAACGCGGGCCGGTTCCGGCCACGGATTATTACCCTATTCATCGTCACGCTCCCACCTTTGAAGAACAATCCACTGAAATGGAAATGCTGGTTACAGGCATTAAGGTCATTGACCTGATCCAGCCGTTTTTGAAGGGCGGAAAGATCGGTCTGTTCGGCGGCGCGGGCGTGGGCAAAACCGTCACGATCATGGAATTGATCAACAACGTTGCCAAAGCGCACGGCGGATTATCTGTGTTCGCAGGCGTCGGTGAACGGACACGCGAAGGCAACGATTTGTGGATGGAAATGCGCGAATCGAACGTCATCAATGACGATGACATCAGCAAATCGCGCGTGGCATTAGTTTACGGTCAGATGACCGAACCGCCGGGAGCAAGGTTGCGCGTGGCTCTGTCGGGTTTGACGGTGGCCGAATATTTCCGTGATCAGGGGCTGGACGTGTTGCTGTTTATTGACAACATTTTCCGCTTCACTCAGGCGGGTTCTGAAGTGTCTGCGCTGCTCGGACGTATGCCTTCGGCGGTGGGATACCAGCCGAACCTGGCTACGGAAATGGGCGAATTGCAGGAACGCATCACTTCGACCAAGACCGGTTCAGTGACTTCTGTGCAGGCGATTTACGTTCCGGCGGACGATTTGACCGATCCGGCTCCGGCGACGACCTTCGCCCACCTGGATGCAACAACAGTGTTGGCGCGCGAAATCGCTGCGTTGGGTATTTTTCCGGCGGTTGATCCGCTGGCTTCGACATCGCGAATTCTGGACCCGAACATCGTCGGCGAAGATCATTACAATTGCGCTCAGGACGTGAAGCGAATTCTGCAACGTTACAAAGACCTGCAGGACATCATCGCCATTTTGGGCATTGACGAATTGTCGGAAGCGGACAAGCTGACCGTGTCGCGCGCTCGCAAGATTCAGCGCTTCCTGTCGCAGCCCTTCCACGTCGCCGAACAGTTCACGGGCATTCCCGGCTCGCTGGTTTCGTTGGCAGAAACCATTCGCGGATTCCGCGAAATCATTGACGGCAAACACGACGACATTCCCGAACAGGCATTCTTCCTGAAGGGCACGATTGACGAAGTCGTCGAAGCGGCGAAGAAGATGTAATTGAATAAGGAGCGGGCTGAAAATCCGCTCCATACTTTTTTGACTATGGCTGACAAACTAAATCTTGAAGTAATCACGCCCGAACGTTTGGTGTTGCGCGAATCGGTTGACGAAGTCGTGTTGCCGGGTTTGGGCGGAGAGTTGGGAATTTTGCCGGAACACACTCCGCTGATTTCGCAGTTACAGACGGGCGTTCTGACTTACAAACAGGGCGCTGCCAGCAAGCAGATTCACGTCAGCGGCGGATTTGTCGAAGTTCAACCCGACAGCGTTTCGGTGTTATCCGATGTCGCCGAAAGACCTGAAGAGATTGATCTGGAACGCGCTCAACAGGCTCGCGAACGGGCGGAGAAACGGTTGAAGTCCAGCGGCGAAGACATTGATTTCCGCCGCGCCGAATTGAAGCTTCAGCGCGCAATGGTGCGAATTCAACTGGCTGGCAAAGACAAATAATCGTTTCGACAACTCAAAGTTGGCGACAAAACGAAAAACGATCAGGCCGCAAAGACGCGAATGTCATCGTGCGTTCATGCTCTTTGCGGCTTCGTCTTTTTACAATCGGCTGATGGTGATGCGAATGATCGAACCATCCTGGCTTTGATAAATTGAAACCCAGAATTTTTCGTCGGCCATTGTTCTGCGAGCAGTCTTCGCGCCATTGGCCAGTTCATTGACTTCAGCGTCACCTACAACATCTTTCCAGGCGGGGGCATTTTTCGGGTCCAGAAAGGCGAGCTGTATGGCTTTGACTTCGCCGTTGTCGTAATGCACGGTCATCGTGTCGTCGCCGGTCAGTTTGTAATCGTCGCTGCTGTCGGACGAACTTTCCGGCTTGCCCATTGCTGTTTGCACGGCGTCGCGCTTCATTCCCAATTTAACGCCGCGAAATTCTCGCATGGCTTTTTCGGAGCCAGCCTGATTTCGAGTAATTGACCTGGGTGACGAGGTGGAAGATTCGACGCCTTGCGCACAGAAAGCGAAACCGCAGATCACGCCGATAGCCAAAAAAACTTTCAACAACCGGTTCATAGTTGACTCTCCTTTTGCGACAAAGTTTTGATTGTGTAAGTACAGCGCGCTGGGTTATCGCCTATTCACAAACTGCTGAGGAGGGATTCGTTCGGAGTTTCGAGTCATGCATAAAAGCGCGGAGACGGCTCGAAGCCCCGTGTGACAAGGGCTTTCTTGAACCCAGTGTGGGCGCATGATAGCATAGCTTACCGCTTGGAAAAGCATACAAATCATTAACTAACAAACAATAAGCCGAAGCTTTTTCGCTCGGCTGGAATTGAATCTCAGGAGAATTCCGTTGATCGTTTCCGAAGTTACGACGGCGTTTCAACCCGCATTTTGGTTTTTTCAGGAACAGGCGAATCAGCACAGCAGCCTGGTTGATTTGATACTTCGCGCCAGCCCAATTGCTAAATTCGTCCTGCTTGTTCTTCTGATTTTTTCCATCGCTTCCTGGGCAATCATTTTTTCAAAAGCTCGAGTGACGAAGCAGGCTCAACAGCAGGCTGAAAAGTTTCTGCAGGTTTTCGAACAGAGCGCGCGCTGGACTGATTTGCATTCAGGCACAGCCGCACTGCGCGACAATCCGTTGGCGGCGATTTTCCTGTCCGCTCACGCAGAGTTGCAGAAGCAGGAAAGGCTGAATCTGGAAGCGGTGCATCGCGCAATGCAAAGCGCGGCTGTCAACGAGACAAACAAGCTGGAAAAGAGTCTTGGCTGGTTGGCTTCGACCGCCAGCGCGACTCCGTTCATTGGTTTGTTCGGAACCGTTGTCGGCATCATCATCGCTTTTCAGGGATTGAGTCAGGCGACTACCGCTTCGATTCAGGCTGTCGCGCCGGGCATTGCAGAAGCCTTGGTTGCAACCGCAGCAGGAATTGCCGCAGCGGTTCCGGCGGTTCTGGCTTACAACCATTACGTCAATCTGATCAAGACGCTGGCCGCCGAAATGGACAGCTTCACGCTTCGCTTGCTCAACTTCATCGAGCGCGAAGCGATGTCCGCCTGATGGAGTACGATGGAGTGGAACCAGACTATGGCATTTACAAATCGCAACGGACGAACGCAGACAGCTTTGGCGGAAATCAACGTCACGCCTTTGGTGGACGTGATGCTGGTTTTGCTGGTGATCTTCATGGTCACTGCGCCGATACTGCAAACAGGCATTCAGGTCAATTTGCCCAAAACGCGTGAAGCTCAATCAAATGAAGCCACGCCGCAGGCTCTGATTCTTTCCGTTGACAAGGAAGGTTCGGTTTATCTGAGCGGCAGGAATGAACGGCAGGCAATCAACGTCAACGATTTGCCCCAGCTTTTGAACGAACGGTTGGCGACATCGAAAGATCGGCGTGTTTACCTGCGCGGCGACGGCGAAACTCCGTACCGTGTGATCGCCTATGTTCTGGATCAGGCCAAACGCGCGCAAGCCAACGTCAGTCTGGTGACGGAGCCACAGGCGAAAAAATAGTTTTACTGTGAAGAACAATCAACGCTTCGGAACAATTCTCTCCGCTTCGCTTCACGTCGTAATTCTGGCGTTGCTGGCGTGGTTCTTTCGCAATCCGCTGACGACGACGATTGTCGCGGCTGGCGAAGGGCAAGGCAGCGGGGAAGGCGTGATCGAAGTCGGCGTGGTCGAAGCCGGGCAATTAGGTTTCAATTTGCCGCGCAATGTTTCTTACGTCGGCAACGAACCGAACGCCGCCAACAATGAAGTTGTGGAAACTGAAAGTCCAAAGGCCGAATCCGATGCTGAAGTTTTACCTTCGGACCCGAAGCAAAGAAATAAAGAGAAATTGACGACCACTGATCGCCCGACGGCGAATCAGACAGCGCAGATTGTTTCGCCGACTCCGTTGCGTGGCGGGTCGTCCAACACCAGCGTTGAAATCGGACGAACATTCGGTTCGCCAATGCCGCAGATGTCCAATGGCGTTGGCGTTGGTTCAGGCGGCAATTTGGGCGCTAGCGGGGTTCCGGGCGGTTCGGAATACGGACGGCGGATTCAGGCGATTCTGAGTCGCAATTACAATCCGCCTGCTTCCGATGACGCAGGCGGCCAGCAGTTCGTGATCGTCCAATTGCGCATCGCACGCGATGGCCGCATTCTTTCGTTAGTCAATGGAAGGTTGTCGTCAGCTTTTATCAAGAAACGAAGCCAGAATGATCTGGTCAACTTCGCCGCCGAACGCGCGGTGATCGCTTCCAATCCGCTGCCCCCGTTTCCCAACGGTTTTCTGATCGGCGCGCAGGAAGCAGTGGCCGAAATCTGGTTTCGTTATCCGAAATAATATTTGCAGGAGAATGATGAAAAGAGTTTTTTGGGTTATGCCGGTTGTTGTCGGCGCCTTGTTGTTAAGTTTGCCGAAAACAACCGCACAGCAAAATCAGCAGGAAGACCTGCGCAAACAAATCGGCACGATCATTGTCACGCCTGGGGCTGGGCCTTCGCTGGCGGTGGCTGATTTCCAATCGCGCGCATCAGGCGTTGACGCGACGGTCAGGACTTTCAATGAAGTTCTGTGGAACGATCTGAAATTCGCCGGAATCGCCAATCTGGTCGGCAAAAGTTTGTATCCGAAAACCCTGCTGGCCGATCCGGCTTCGCTGAGATATGAAGAATGGGCGAACGATCCGGTCAAATCCGATTACGTTGCATTCGGAAACGTCACCAGCCCGAACAGCGCTCAGGGATTTCTTTACGATGTCAAAACTCAAACACAATTGCTGACCGCCGGTCTGGGCGGCGATGCGCGCGATATGGCTCATCAATTCGCCGATCAAATCGTCAAGCTGCTGACGGGACAGGACGGCATAGCGCAATCGAAGATCGCCTACATCGCCAATCGCGAAGTTTATTTGATGGATTACGACGGTTACGGCTCGCGGCAATTTTCGCGTGACGGTTCAATCGCGTTGTTTCCGTCGCTTTCGCTGGACGGCAGGCGGCTGGCTTACGTTTCTTATCGCAGCGGGCATCCGAACGTAGTCATTCGCGGCGATGACGGGTTGATCATCGGCTCTACGCAATTCAAAGGGACGACTTCTTCGCCGTCAATTGCGCCCGATGGACGAATCGTTTTTTCTTCGAGCAAGGACGGAGATTCGATGCAGATTTTCGTCGCCGACGAAGACGGATCGAATGCCAGAAAATTGACGCGAGGGCGGTCGGTCAATATTTCACCGCGATGGAATCCGAAGACCGGTCGCGAAATCGCTTTTGTATCCGATCGCGGAGGCTCGCCGCAGATTTACCTGATCGGCGCGGACGGAACCAATGAACGCGTGTTGCTCAGATTGGGCGGGCAGATGGATTCGCCCGCGTGGTCGCCCGATGGCCGTTTCATCGCTTTCACCTGGGATGGCGGCGGCGGAGGTTTTCACATTTATCTGGCTGATGTCTCCACCGGACAGGTTTTGCGTTTGACGCGCGAAGGCCGAAACGAAAACCCTGCCTGGTCACCCGACAGTCGCCACATCGTCTTTCAATCAAATCGAACAGGGCGTTGGGAAATTTGGGCAATGCACATTGACGGCAGCGAACCGCGCCAGTTGACGCGAACCGGCGGACGCTCGCCGTCCTGGTCCAGATGAAGCGTCGAGAATTCAAACCGGATTTATTCAAACTACAAGGAGAGAACATAATGACTCGCAAATTTCATCAGCTAACTTTGATGGTAGCCGTTGTTGGATTGGCAGTTTTTTTGTCGGCGTGCGCTCCGCCGACTGCCAAGCTGACTGTTTCAAAGAATGAAGTTAATTCCGGCGAACCGATCACAGTCAAATGGGAGACCAAAAACGCCAAGGAAGTAACTCTGAATGGCGAGAAGGTTGACAGGATCGGAGGCAAGAGTGTCATTCCGAAAGACACCACCAAGTTTGAAGTTGTCGCCACGCGTGGCAAGAAAGAAGCTCGCGACAGCGCGACTGTGACTGTCAACACGACGAAGGCCGTCGCTCCGACTGTCACCTTGAAGGCAGACCAGAGCGCAATCGAGCGCGGACAGAATACAAAGCTTAGTTGGGAAACGACGAACGCCAAGATCATCACCATTTCCGGTCTGGGCGAAGTTGCCGCAAAAGGCGAACGCGAAGTCAGTCCGCGCGTTTCGACGACTTACACGGCAACCGCGCTTGGCGACGGCGGCAACGCCACGGCCAGCGTGCGCGTGACGGTCACTGATCCGCCGCCTCCGCCGATTGCCGAACGCCCGCGCACTGTCGCCGAAAACAAACCGACTGAACCGGCAATCGCCGAACAGTTCCGCAATTTGATGAGGGCGATTTTCTTCGATTACAACAAGTCAGACATTCTGGATTCGGAGAAAGACAAGCTGCGCCGCATAGCCGAATGGCTGAACCGCGAAAACAACCGCAGCATAGTTTTCCGCGTTGAAGGCAATTGCGATCCGCGCGGAACAGCGGAATACAATTTGGGATTAGGCGACCGCCGAGCCAGCGCCGTCAAAGATTTTCTGGCCAGCCTGGGCGTTGATCCCGGACGCATTGAAACTGTCAGTTACGGTTCGGAAAAGGCCGCAGGCAGCAGCGAAGGTTCGCCTGATTCGCCTCCGTCCTGGGCCAACGACCGTCGTGCGGACTTTGTTTATCTGCGTGGCGGCAACAGACCTTAGTTGACGATGACAGACAAACCGGCGATCTGTCTGGACATAAAACAGATTGCCAAACGGGGCGGACTGCAGGTTCGCCCCACATCTTTATCCGGTAATAGTTATGAACAATCGCTTTTTGATCTGTTTATTGTTTTGTTTGATGATCGCTTTGCCGTCGTCGGCAATCGCTCAAAACAAAGAGACGCGCGAGAAGATTGACCGAATGGCGGTTCAGTTGGAAGAGCTGAAGACCGAACTGGTTCTTCTTCAAAGACAAACTCAGTCAATGCAGGAAACTTTCAACAAGACGACCGGCGAATTGAACACGCTGATCGTTCAAATCGGGGATAACATCGCGGCCATCCGTCGTGCTCAATCGGCAATCTCGACCAATTCGACCGATACGGCGACTCAGGTTTCGGCAATGGGCGAACGCGTGACCGCCACCAACAACCGAATGGAGCGATTGTCCGAACAGTTCGCTCAACTCAGGAAGTTGATCGAAGACATTCCAAAATTGCCGACCTTTTCCCAGATTACTCCCGGTAATGCCGAACAGTTGTTCGCCGCTGCTTACAGCGATTATTCGCGCGGAAATTACGATCTGGCGTTGTCTGAATTCAGGCAATACGTCGAAACTTATCCGGGGTCGGAACTGGTTGATAACGCGCAATACTGGATCGGCGAAATTCTGTACGCGCAAAAGAAATTGCCCGAAGCCATTGCTGAACTGGAAAAAGTGGCGACGGTGAACCCGGCTGGAGACAAGACTTCAATCGCTTTGTACAAACGCGGTCTGGTTTTGTTGGAGATGGAAAGGAAGGACGACGCAGTGGCTCAGTTTCTGGCAATCATCAAAGATTACTCCAAAACCAATGAAGCCAATTTGGCGACGCAGCAATTGCAACAGATAGCTCCGGAGGCTTTGGCTCCTCCGCCGCCGCCGGAGAAGGCCGCGCCGACTAGAAAGCGCAAACCATAGACAGGCTGGAAACTATCGCCACTCCACTTCGGCGATTTTCATGTTCATTACTTTGCCTTTCAACTTCACAGTGCCGAGCAGGTTGAGTATGAAAGTTTCATCCAGCGCCTGCATGGTATTTTCGCTGACTACGATTTGACCGGGCTTGGCCATGCTTTCCAACCTGGCGGCGATGTTGATGGCGTCGCCGATGGCAGTGTAATCGAGTCGGGTTTCCGATCCGATGTAACCGACGATGGCCTGGCCTGTGTTGATGCCGATGCCAATATCAATCGGCGGCAGGTTTTCAGCTTTAAGACTTTCGTTGAAAGGAATCATCGCTCGCTGTATTTCGACAGCCGCGCGAACGGCCTGTATGGCGTCAAGCTCACTGGTATAAGGCGCGCCGAACATGGCCATCAAACCATCGCCGATGTATTTGTCCAGCGTTCCTCCGTGCCGGAAGATGATCTCGCTGACCATGGAAAAGTAACGGTTGAGCAAATTGACGACTACTTCCGGCGAACTGTTTTCCGACAACGTAGTGAAATTGCGAACGTCTGCAAACAGCGAGGTGACTTTTTGTCTGACTCCGCCGAGTTTGATGCTTTCTGGCGAACGCATAATTTCGTCAATCACCTGACGCGGCAGGAATCTGACCAGGCTGTCGCGAGCTTTGGATTGTTTTTGCAGCCGTTCGTAGGTGATGACCGTATTCAAAGCAATGCCTGTGTTGACGGCCACAGCATTGAGCAGATCAAGATCGTCAGCCGAAAAAGTTTCAAGATCGTCCTGCCTGTCAACGTAAATAATTCCGAGCAAACCGCGCGGCCCGACGATCGGAGCCGCCATCACCGACTGAATTTGATTGTAAAGAATGCTTTTCGATGAAATCCCTGTGTTGTCTTGTTGAGCGTCTTCGAGAAGGATGGAAATTCGCTCGGCTGCGACTTTGGCGAAAATCGTCTGGCTGATCGGCAGTGGAGTTCCAATCTCGCCCTCTTTCCGCGTTCGTGCAGCCGCCTGCTCGAAGTCGGCCTGTTCGGTTCTGCGGAAGATGAAACAGCGCGAAGCCGGTGTTATCTCCATCAAAATATCGAAAACCTGCTGATAGATTTCTTCGAGCGAAAAGACCGAGCTGAGTTTGAGATTGAGGTCGTAAAACAGCCGCAGGATTCGCTCTTTCTTTTCCAGTTCCTGCCGGTAAACGATTGAAGGGACATCCTGAGACGCTGAAAAGCTGTGCAATGCCGAGACGGACAAAAGATCGTGAGGAGTTTTCTGTAAAACTTCGCGGAACGATTCCGACGGAACCTGCGTCCGTAAAGGATCGGCGGTTTGGAAAATCAGAGTACAGGAACCCAATTTCACCTGATCGCCTTCTTTCAACTTGAAGTCGGTGTTGGGTTGTATGCGATGGCCGTTGACGTAAGTGCCGTTGCCGCTTTCCAGGTCGCGCAGAATGACGCTGCCGTCAACCTTGAGTAGGATTGCGTGCATTCGCGACACGCGAGGATCATCCAGTATCAGATCGTTCTTCAACTCGCGTCCGATGGTGGTTTCAGGCTTGCTGATCTCGAACGAGTAGCCCTTGTTTCCCTGAGTTTGAACGTAAAGGTTCGGCATAATCTCTACAGGTATTCAACGGCGGCGGCGCTGACTCGCCGGTCGCCAAATCAAAACTCATATTCGCGCCCGATTTCGGCAACCCGAATGCGCGGATGATTGAGCGCCTCAATTTCAGCCGTCACGCGCTCGCGATAAGCGGCTTTCAGATGAACCGCGTAAATCGGCACGTCGCCTTTGATCTTGGGCAATTCTTCGATCAAGGTTTCGGGCGAATGGTGACAAGAAACGCGGGCAAGTTCAGTCAGGCTGTTTGGGAATGACAGATCAATAAAAATTGCGCGAAGCTTGTCGTTATCGGCAATCGTTTGCCAGATGCGCTCAGTCGTCCCGGTATCCGAGGTGAAAAGCAAAGCGCAATTATCATCTTCGATTATCAGTCCGTGTGTCAAAACCGTATGAGTCACGGGTATCGGCGTAATTTTCAATCCTTCGGCAATAAAACTTTCCCCCGATTTGATCGGTATGTAGTTGATCAAATTCGTGTGGGGATTTTTCATCGTATCGAGCGTAATCCAGACGCGCGATGTGAACAGATGTTCTCTCATCGCATCGAAGTCCGATGGGGTCGCGTATAGATTGATCGGTTCGCGCAATTCTTCGAACAGATCGGTGACGAAAAGCGGAAGCGAGACGATATGATCAAGATGGGAATGAGTTATGACGACTGAGCGAATTCGCAGTTGCTCTTCCGGGGTCAGTCCAATCGCCAGTGCGCCAGCATCAATTGCTAACGTATCATTGATCAAATAACTGGTCAGCAATTGACGCTGACCGTCATGCGTACTGGGAACTATTCTGAACTTCACGATGTTGATTGGTCTAAAGTCGCGAGCGTAGCTGTGCGATTGCCGGATTGCTCGGGTTGACCTGTTCCAGACGTTTAAGAGTTTCAGTCGCCGCGGCTTTGTCGCCTTTATCAATCAATGCCTGAGCCAAATTTTGCAATGACTTTTCGTGACGAGGTTCGTATTTCAACGCCGCGCGAAAAATTTCTATGGCACGACCCAAATCACGCGGAGAACGTAAATAGTATGTCAGCCCTAAATCCATTCTGACTGTCGGATCGTCGGGTTTGATTTTCAAGGCCTGACCGTACCACTGTGCCGCGTCTTCGTACCGCTGCAAATCAAAAGTCGCATTGCCTAATCTGACCAACAGGTCGTAATCAGCCGGTTTGATTTTCGCTGCGCGTTCGTAAAACTCCAGCGCTCCGTCCTTGCGGTTTATTTGCTGAAACAGGTCCGCCGCCTTCATTTGAGCTTCAAAGTTGGAAGGCTCGTTTCGGGCTTGCTGGATGACAGCCATCACGTCTCCCTGAGCCTGGCCATCGGCGGGATTCCCGGCGGAGCCATTGGTCGGCGGATGATCGGGCGGAAGCGACGAACTTTCAGCGGCGCTATTGGTTGGTGTTATTGACGGATTGCCGTTGATGTAATTCGTGCCGACATAGCCGATGATTAAACCGAACAACAGTCCTATGATTCCGTAAAGTGAATTTTCTTTGTTCATCGAAAAACTATCAGTTGAAAATTGAGCGTCGGCAAATGCGATTTAACCGACGCTCGGGCTTGACTAAAAAACTATTCAATCTTTTCGTGACATTCCGCGCATTTGGTCGGGCCTTCGCCTTGTTTCTTGGCGGGAGTCGAGTCCTTTGGTTTGTGCTGGATGTCGCCCTGATGGCATTCAATGCAGTTGAAGTGGTAAGCCTCTTTGCTCCAAAGCTCTACGCCATCCGCATTTTTAGGGGTTTTGGGATCGCCCTCTTTCCTGACGTGACATTCGGCGCACAATGGAACTTTGCCATCCTTGCCGGCCAGAAAACTTTCCGCCGTCATGGTTTTGTTGTTTGTATGGTGGCAAAAGACACAATCCGAATAAGCGTAATGTTTCTGATGAGTGAATTTGACCTTCCCCCATTTTTCGTCAACAGAGGGAATAACTACGTCGTCGCCCGGCAGCTTCTGAGTTTGCATCGCAGCCTGGCTTGTCAGAAATCGGGTTGAGATCATGAAAGAGCAGGCAAGGGCGAAAGATGCGACCACCAGTAATTTCAATTTCATCTTTATTTTTTTTCTCCTCGCGAGTCGGTTGAATTCATTGAAATTCAGCCAAGTTGAGCGCCTTGGAAAAAGCGCGGAATGCCAGAGCAACAACGCTAGAGTAAATCGGCGGGTTCGCCGCGTCAATCTGGTCAGTTGGCCAAAGACAGCCGAAGTCGGGAAAGGCCATCCTTGATTGTCTTGCGCGGCGGAAAGATGCTGTAATATCATCCGAACGTTGCATCTGAAGGCAGTCCGATTCCCACAACACTGTTGAGTAATAGTCAGTCGTAAAGCAAAGGTAAGTAATGTTGACTTGAAAACATTGGCCTGTTTTTTCTTCCAGGCCTGAATTGCCTCGTTGTTGATTTGCAACGCAGACAACGTTAAGAGGATTTTCTGCCAAAAATGATTCAAACATTGAACGCGCCAAACATGCGTGACAACGAGACGGGCAAGTTGACTTGAGATTTTTGCAATCGGTTGCTTGCCCAACAAGGAGGTAGCGATGAGCAAGCGACAGACCGACCGCGAAAGACTGCTGCATAAACTTCAACAAATGACCGACAGCGAAGTTGAAGACCTGCTTGATTACGTCTCGCTGATGGAGCGAACAAAGCAAAGACTCAGTCATCGAGACAATCCCAAAGATCAAAAGGCCACAAATTCCCAGATGAACCCTGATGACGAATTGTTGGTTTTGCTGAGCGCTGCTTACGAAACCCGTCGCGCCTGTCAGGTTTTTGAATGGGAGGCGACCAGAAGAAAAGCTGAGCTGAGGGCCGGGAGTTCAACTCGTTGATGAAAATCACTTCCTACAGTTCAAAGTCTCAATCACGAAGCCGTAAATGGCTCGCCGTTTTTCCGGTTTTCGTAATTGTGACTTTCTTGGCTGCTGGCAGCGTTGTCGGGCAGGAATCGGCCCCGCAGGCCGCAGATGTTCAAGCCAATCTTGCCTCTCAATTGAATGCTGGGGATGAGGAACGGCGTCGAGATGCTTTGGTGCGACTTGGGTCTTTGCTTGCAACATCGCCGAATTCGCCTCAGCCGCAAACCGTCGCGGCTTTGGAAAATGTTTTACAACGAGATTCTTCGGCTGTGAATCGCGCTTTGGCCGCACGCGTATTTGAGTTGAGTCCATACGAGCAATCCCTGCCAATTTTATTGTCCAGCCTGAACAGTGAGCGTGAAATCGTAGTCCGCAAAGCAATCATTTACGCGTTGGCTCGCCTCCGTTCGACCCAGTCCACTCCCGCGCTGATTGCATTACTCAATGATAAGAAGAGCGAGATTCGGGCTTCGGCGGCATTCGCCCTGGCTGAAATTGCCGATTCTTCATCCGTAAATGCCCTGATTGAAACTTTGCGAAAGCGCGACAAAAAAGATGAGGACGCCTTTGCCAGAAGTCAGATCGTTCGTGGTCTTGGCAAAATTGGACGCGTAGAAGCGGTTGAGCCGCTGCTCAAGGCGTTGTCTCAAGACCAGTCACAAGCAGTGCGCCGTGAAGCTGCGCATGCTCTTGGCTCCATTGATATACAAAAAGATATGAGAGTAATTGACGCTTTACGTGCTGCCCGAACACAGAAAGACCCTTATCTTGTCATCACAGCAGAAAATGTTTTGGCTAAGATCAATGCGCGCAATCCTTAAAGTGCGTACGCATCGCCCACAACATTAACTTTATCCGAAAAAATGAAATTTTCAGAAATTTGAATTTCGCTAGACATCGGAAAGTTCAATGCGTATCATCGAAGCGTCGCTCCTGACAAGCCATCACATCCGTGATGGAATGTAATTAAGTTTCGAGTAGTAACAAATAGAATCATCAACCTGCGGCAGACTGACTTTCATGTCTTCAGTTTGCGGGATTTTTCAACAGGACTAAAACAAGATGATCAATAAAATCAGTCTCAATGGATTGCAGCAAGTTTTCTCGCTAGTGTCGAAATTTCCAGTCAAAACTCTTTGGCTATTTGCGTTGGTTGCATTTGCCATCTTTCCCAATGTAGATGTTTCTTCGGCAAGTAAAAACAAGTCAGACAAAGCCGCAAAGACCGACTTGATGTCGGTGGATGTAGATAATTTCGGCAAAGTGACGGAGTTTTACTACCGTGGCGCGCAGCCTGAGGAAGACGAATATCAGCAACTAGCTGGCATTGGGGTTCGGACAATAATTGATCTCCGCAATGACCCCAAAGAATATGCCAAACCGCTGGCGACTAAGCTCGGCATGAAATACGTCAACATGCCAATGAGCGATAAAAGCTATCCGGCGGCTGACGCAGCCGACAAATTTCTCCGCCTGGTTAATGACAACTCCAATTGGCCGGTCTATGTTCATTGCGCGGGAGGCCGCCACCGCACTGGCGCCATGACTGCGGTATTTCGAATGAAGATTCAAGGCTGGAATATTGAACAGGCTTATGAAGAAATGAAAGATTACGATTTCTATACTCGCTGGGGACACAAAGCGATGAAGACCTATGTCTTCGATTATTATCGCGGGTTGGTCAACAGCCGTATCGCTGATCTTAGGAGCTTTAAAGTCGCTGAAGAAAAACCATTGCCCAAGCAATAGGCATTTGAATCGAGGAGCGCTCTTTGAAAAAAGGCGCTCCTCATCTGCGTGGATTTAAAACATACCGACTCGACCTTTTACTCACTGCATCCCGACAAAACGCGCTTCAATCCTCTTAAAGCGCATTCCTCAGTAGCCCCGTCTGCAATCATCTCAATTCAGTTTTTTATGGAGCAAATATAAATCTCCAGAACTTTTCATTCCGCCACTTTTTGTTTGCCGCTGTTAAGCAATCTTTGATTCTTTTGTTTGCAATAGCTTTTCATTTACGACTCTGGTCGTTCGCGGGGACAACCTGAAAAGGACGAGTACAAGCAATTAGCGCAATTAGGCGTTAAAACCATTGTAACTGCTCAGGCCTCCTCGCCGCGTAGCGGCGTTTGAATTTAGCCGTGGGTGAAACCCACGGAAAGCGAGATCTACCCGGCGTTGAAACGCCGGGCTAATATCAACCGTCGCTCCGCGCCGAAGAACAGGCTGAGCAGTTACAAACCATTATTGATTTGCGAAACAATGCAAAGACGAAAACTCGCTACCTGGCCGAAGGGGCAGGTATGAGGTACATCAACCTGAAGTTGGATTCCAAGATTCCACCTACGAAGGAAGAATCGGATAGATTTCTTCAGTTGGTCAACGACCAGGCTAACTGGCCAGTTTATGTTCATTACGCCGGAGGAAGACACCGCACGGGGGTTTTGCTGGCTGTTTATCGAATGGAAGTTGATGGTTAGAATGCAGATCAGGCTTACGACGAAATGAAGGACTTCAAGTTTTATTCAAGCTGGGGGTACGGCGATATGAAAGATTTCGTCTTCGATTACTACCGCAATCTGAATCAAGCGCGCATTCGGACGGCGACTGTTCCTGCCAGTCGTCCGCGCCGTGTGGGTGAATCTCACCGATAACAATTGGCCTGTCAAAAATCTCAGCTTTTATATTGATCCAGTTTTCGATAAAGAGTTTTGCGCCCAATGCCAAGCAGGCGAGCGGCCTTTGCTTTATCGCCGTTGGTATAAAGCAAGGTTTGGTTGATCATTATTTTCTCGACTTCGTCCATCTTCATCGGCACGCTGAGTTGTATGTTGGCGGTTTGATCGGGCATCGAATGCGCTCGAATTGTTTCGGGTAAATCCCCCTCGTTGATCGTTCTGCCTGCGGCGACAATCACCGCGCGCTCAATGCAATTTTCCAGTTCGCGCACATTGCCGGGCCAAGGATAATTTTTCAGCATGCGCATGGCTCTGTCGGAAATGCCGGCCACGCGTTTGCCGCTTTTCTCCTGAAATCTTTCGACAAAGTAAGCGACCAACTGATCAATGTCCTCCTGGCGTTCGCGGAGCGGCGGCAATCCGATCGGATAAACGTTGAGGCGATAAAACAAGTCGCGCCGAAATCCGCCCTCTTCAATCTCTTTCTCCAGATTCTTATTGGTAGCGGCAATCACTCTCACGTCGGTTTTGATTACTTCATTGCCGCCGACGCGCGTGAATTCGCCATCCTGCAAAACTCGCAACAAACTGACCTGAGCGGCCAGACTCATTTCGCCGACTTCATCCAGAAACAGCGTTCCGCCGTTGGCTTCCTCAAAGCGCCCGATCCGGCGTGATCGCGCGTCCGTAAACGCTCCTCGTTCGTGACCGAACAATTCGGTTTCAAGCAGGTTCTGCGGAATCGCGCCGCAATTGATTTTGACGAATGGCCTTGAGGCACGTCGGGAATTGAATTGGATCAAACTGGCGATCAACTCCTTGCCGGTTCCGGATTCGCCCTGCAACAAAACCGTCGTGCTGCTGTCGGCGACTGAAAGCGCCATTTCGATTGCTCGCCGTGTTTTCGGCGACGATCCGATGATGCGTTCGCCTGCTCGCGCGTCGTTCAATTCGCGTTTGAGCCTGATGACTTCGGCGGCCAGTCTGTCTTTTTCCAGCGCGATGGCTATCTGGCTGGAAATTCCATCCAGCACCTGAACGTCGTAATCTGAAAGCTTCGCCGCTTCGTTGACCCAGACCAGCGCGACTATGCCCAGAACTTTTTCCTTGACGGTGATCGGAGCGATCAATGCTGATTTGCCTTTGATGACCTGAGAGAAAAGGTAACGAGCGATCGGCGACGTTCGCGAATCTTCCAACTTCAGTGTCTGGCCTTCGTCGAGCAGTTCTCTGACCGCCGGATGATCAGGCAATCGCAGAGTTCTGGCTTCGCGGTATTTCGATTCGACCGATTTTCTCAGGTCGAATCCTCGCCGCGCTCGCAGTTCGTCAAAATGAAGCTGTTCGCCCTGATTGTCCAGAATCGCTATGCAGCCGTAATCCGCCTTCAGCAATTCGAGCGCGCGATCAATCACGAAATCCGTAATTTCATTGAAGTCGGTACGGGTGTTGACGTCGTTGGAAATTTCCAGCATCAACTTGGTGATTTCGACTTCTTTTTCTTTTTCGTGATAAAGCCTCGTGTATTGCAATCCGATTGAAACCTGTCCGGCCAGCCATTCAACCAGTTTGATTTCGGTTTCAGACCAGCGATGCGGTTGATGGCAATAATGCAGACCCATCACGCCCAACAATTCGTCGCGGTAAACGAACGGGGCGACCAGTACCGAACGCGTGCCGATCAATTGCAAAGTCGTCCGCACCCACAGCGGAATGTTGGCCGATTGAGTGTCGTCAATCGAATAATGCCTGGCGCGCGGCAAATATTGTTTGATGGAGTCGAAGGGAACCAGCGAGCTTGGGATGTTCAACCCAAGTCCCGGAGTCAGATTGCTGTCGCCCAGGTATTCATGGCTGACGCGAAAACCGCCGTCCGGCGAAGGCGTGATGACATTGCATCGGTCAACTTCCAATCGCTGGCCGACTTCGGTGACGGCGGCCTGCAAAAACTTGTCAATATCAATCACACTGACGGCGTCGGGGCGGACAAAGTCCGAATTGATGCGATTCAGAATCGCTTCCCGCGCTTCGTACATCTCTATCAGTTTTGATTGAATGGCTTCCTGCATAACTCTCTCACCGTTTGGATGTTAAACTGAAATTGAAGTCACCGCTCCGTAATCGTGCGAAAGAATGGTTCGATGAGTCTGCTGCTGTTCGTGCAGCCCAAGAACTTCGTTCCAATTGCGTTTGACCGGCAGAACCAGTTCCGCCGCCAGTTCGCCGACAGTCGTTCCATCCAGAAATTTCTGATCGTGTTCGCGATAACAATGCGGGGGAAGCATCAGGAACTCGCCTTTGAATTGATCTCGCGCGTTCAGGTAATCAACGCCCGAAAGCAATCCGGCGACGGTCACTCCTTTGCCAAAGAAGACGTTTTCAACTTCGGCGACCTGCAATCGAGTGCCGAAGGTTTTGTTCATCTCCTCCACCGCTTCTTTCAGCATAGGGTAAAAGATCAAACCTGTCGCCAATGTCCCATAAATTCTTTTCGCCTGCGCCGCTGTGAATTCGCCGCGCTCTCGCATTTTGGCGAGCTGCTTCATACGTTTGGTGTGAGCGTCAAAAAACTGCCGAACCATTCCGACGCCGTCTTCGATCTGCGGGTATTCGTCTTCTTCCGCAACAGTTCCGCGAACAATTCGGTAATGAGTTTTCGGCGGAATCCTGCGTCCGGCGCGGATGTAAAACTCATCGCCGAGAAAAGTGAAAACAGTTCCGAGCCGCTTTTTCAACTCGGCCTGAATCGGCGAAACCAGATCAATGATCTCGGCACAAAACTCGTCGGTCACTGGAATCAGTCGGTCGCGGTATTTGTGTTTGTCGGTGATGCCCAGTGGAACAATCGCCGTTGAAACCACCCCCGGATGCAATTCCGCCAGATCGTAAATCGTTTTGACCAGATGTTCACCGTCATTGATCGTCGGGCAAAGCACTACTTGAGCGTGAATGTCTATGCCGTGATCAATGAAATGCTTCATCTGGGCGATGATGTCCACGCGCTTTGGATTGCCAAGCAGAAAGGCACGCAAATCCGGATCGGTCGCGTGAACCGAAACGTACTGCGGAGACAATCGCTGCTCGATCATTCTGTCAATCTCCGATTTGGTGATTGTCGAAAGCGTCGAGTAATTGCCGTACATGAACGAAAAGCGAATGTCTTCGTCGCGCACCCACAAACTCTTTCGCGAACCTTCGGGGTTTTGCTGAATGAAGCAGAAGACGCAATCGTTGCCACACTGGCGCGGGGTCATCGGCTCGAACTCAATGCCCCAGCGCTCGGATTCGTCCTTGTCAACTTCGATCTGCCATTCTTCGCCGTCGGCTTTGATGATTTCCATCGTCAGGTCTTCTTCGCCGGCGGTCATGAATTTGAAATCCAGCGCATCGCGCACGCGCTTGCCGTTGATCGTCCAAACGCGATCGCCCGCGGCAAGCTCAAGTTCCGCCGCGAGCGAGTCGGTTTCGACCTCGATGATTTTGATTCCTTTGGCCATTACTCGACTCGTTTCAACCAGTAATCAGGCTCACGATGCAAATGCATGATAGCGATCACGATGATTTTGCCCTCCGATGTGAATTGGTAGATGACTCCGTAAGGGAAGCGCGACGTGCGACAACGACGGGTGTTTGGCGAAAGCGCCGGCCAAGCTTCAGGAAAGTTTTCGATACGTTTGATCGCCTCTTCTACAGCCTCGATGAACTTGTCACCTAGCCCTTCGGCGTGGGCGTCGTAATATGCAACCGCTTCGTCGAATTCACGCTTTGCATCAGGATGAAATTCGCAGGGCATCACTTATTCCGTGCGCGAAGCTCGCCGAAAACCTGATCAGCGGAAATCGTGGAGACCTTTCCTTCTATGATTTCGCGCACACGCCTTTCAGCCACTTCCGCCCACAAGGCGTCCACTTCTCGCTGATTCTTCGCATCAAGGCTTTCAAGCAAATGATCGGCCAACATCGCTCTTGCGCCAGGCGGAAGAGCCAACGCAGCGCCAATAATTTCTTCATAGTTGTTAGGCATATATTTCTCCGTAAATCTTATTACCGACTCCCCAAAGGAGTGTAATGACATAACCTACGCCAACAATTATCCCGGCTATTACTCCCACTATTAGCAAACAACCTAACACATCAAGTACATCCGGAATCGCGGCGCCAATAAAGCCAAGAACGAAACCCACGACTGGCCCAATCTTGAAACCCAATCCAATGGCTTTGTCTTCGTTCATGATTCCTCCTTAGCGGTTGACTAGCACTTTAATCCCTCAAGCAATGTTCTGCCACAAATCAGCCGGGACGAAGCGCGAGAGATGCTTGACGTTTGTAGTCGCTACGATGACATTTGGATCGCCAAGCGTTACCGCTTGAGCCGCGAGAATCATGTCACAATCAATTGTATTGTCGCTGGCTGTTGGTTGGCCTTGTTGCCGCGCTTGTGCCCAGAACCTGGCAGCCTGACGCATAGCCGCTGTCGAGAGTGGTAGGTAATCAAACAAAAAACTTAGGTTATCCAATCTGATCAGTCCACGAGTCTTTTGTGCGCGCAAAAGTTCCCGGCGCAATTCGTAATCAGCAATTTCAGGGATGACGATCCGGTTGCCTTGTCGTTTGAGTTTGGTTGCCCATTGACGGCAATCAATGACAATGGTCAATGGTTTTGGATTGCTGATAAGGCTTAAGACGCTTGTGTCCAGCAAGACAGATGCGCTCACCAACTTATTCCTTTCAATTCCGGAGGGAATAGCTTGCGATCCGATGGCCGGTCTTCATCAAGCATCCTGAAAAATTCATCGTCGAGAGCTTCGCTCTCATCAACCTCTTCTTCATTCCATTGCCGAAACAATTCGGCCAGTTTGTCAGCCTTTTCCTTTGCCGTTTCGGTTGTAGAAGATGGATGAGCGATGTGTTCTTCCAATACATTCAAAGCGAATTGCTCAGGAGGCAATCCGCGGCGAATGGCCTCCTGCTTCAGCTTTAGCTCAAGCTCAGGAGCTAGTGTCAGTGTAAGTGTCATGACTTACCTCCATGCTGATCTTACAACAACTCATCAATTGACTTGTACGCCAAGCCCTGCGATTCGGCCACGGCTTCATAAGTGATGTGTCCGGCGTAAGTGTTGACTCCGGCTTTCAGATGCTTGTCTTTGGCAATGGCATCTTTGAAACCTTTGTTGGCCAGCTTGATCGCAAAGGGCAACGTAGCATTCGTCAGCGCAAATGTCGAAGTGCGCGGAACCGCGCCGGGCATGTTGGCGACGCAATAATGCAAAACATCTTCGACAAAGTAGGTCGGATTGCTGTGCGTTGTGGGATAGGTTGTTTCGATGCAGCCGCCCTGATCAACCGCTACGTCAACGATGACCGCGCCCTTGTGCATTGTCTTGAGCATGTCTTTTTTGACCAGATGCGGAGCCGAAGCGCCGGGAATCAAAACGGCTCCGATGACCAGATCGGCGTTGGCGATTGATTCCTGAACGTTGTAATCGTTCGACATCAGCGTTTTGATCTTCGCTCCGAAAATGTCGTCCAGGTATCGCAACCGGTCGAGGTTTTTATCCAGCACTGTCACGTTCGCGCCCAAACCGACAGCCATCTTCATTGAATTGATACCGACTACGCCGCCGCCGATGATGACGACTTTGGCCGGCAGCACGCCCGGAACTCCGCCCATCAGCACGCCGCGCCCGCCTTCCGGTTTTTGCAGGTAATGAGCGCCGACTTGAACAGCCATACGACCGGCGACTTCCGACATAGGAGTCAGCAGCGGCAGATGGCCTTCGTCGTTGGTGATGGTTTCGTAGGCCACGCCTGTCACCTTGCGTTCCAACATGACCTGAGTAAGTTTCAAATCCGGAGCCAGATGCAGGTAAGTGAAGAGCAATTGGCCTTCGCGCATCCGTTGGTATTCGGGGCCGACAGGTTCTTTGACCTTGACGATCATGTCGCCGCGTTCCCAGATTTCGTCGGCTGAATCAACTATCTGCCCCTTGGCGGCTCTGTATTCGTCGTCGCTGATGCCGCTGCCTTCGCCTGCGCTCTTTTCCACCAGGACGGTGTGACCGTAATCGCTGAGGGTTTTAACTCCCGCCGGCGTTAAACCGACACGGCTTTCATTGTCCTTAATCTCTTTGGGCAAACCGATAATCATTTCATCTTTCTCCTGTTTTGTGCCGGGCAAATTTCTTTTGACCGGCCAGTGTGTTTATTGATTTGGTTGTTTGGTTGATGAGTCGTCAATCTGTATGTCCAGATCATTCTCGCAATATGATTGAACAACCTGAAACATGGCTTCGCAGGTGATTCCGGATTGACCGGCTTCACGGCATTTTTGCGCGGCCCAGCTTTTTGTCTCCTGTTTGTCGCTGCGAAGCGGAACTCCTTCGCAGAAACCCGGGGTCGGTTTACTCTCTTTCAAACAAGTGGCAAGGAAGACATTGATCGAAACAATTTTGGTAATCGAGTTGTTCTGCTTGTTGCGCTCCAGAGCTTCTTTCAGACAGGCTGCATTGTCAGAGCCTTTCCCGAAGTTCTCGCCTTCGCTCTGACTTCTCTTTACTCCTTCGCCCATTTCGCGACCGTACTTCGAGATGAAGTAAATGCCTGCGCCGGCGACCAGAATCAGCGCCAAAAACAAGCCGACGAAAATGCTCAAACCGATCTTCCAGCCTCTTGTCATAATGCCTCCCGTTTATTCGTCTTTAGGCAAATCCTTGCTGCCGACAATTGTCAGATTCATGCCGATTTGCACACTGACTTGCTTGCCGCCGACATCAATCAGGGTTTTACCGTTCAGATACCAGCCCAATGAGCCGGTCGAAAATTCTTTGACTTCGGCGATCATGGGGATGTCGTTGATCAATATCTTGACCGGTTGAGCGCCTTCGCGAAATTCGGTTCGAGTTATAGGACACTTTGCTGCCATTGAACTTTCCTTTCCTCAGGTTGTGGTTAGGTTTTGCTTTTGGACTGGCGAAACATCAGTTGTCAATCTGCGCTTTCTGCAATCTGCCGCTGTAATCAACGTAGATCGCTTTCCATTCGGAGAAAATATCCAGCGACGAAGCCATTGCGCCTTCGCGATGGCCGTTGCCCGTCGCCTTCGTGCCGCCGAAAGGCAAGTGAACTTCCGCTCCGATAGTCGCCGAATTGACATAGAAGATTCCAGTGTACATTCGCTCCATCGCGGTGAAAGCCTGATTGACATCCTGCGTGTAAATCGAAGACGACAATCCGTACTTCACGCCGTTGCTGATCTCTATCGCTTCATCAAGATTGCGGCAGGGGATGATGCTCAGGACTGGGCCGAAGATTTCTTCCTGCGCGATTCTCATATCGGGCGCAACGTCGGTGAAGATGGTCGGTTCGATGAAATAGCCGTGTTTGTGATCGCCTTTTTCCAGACGATTGCCGCCCAGGTAAAGCGTTGCGCCGTCTTCGTTCTTTCCGATTTCGATGTAGCCTAGAATCTTGTCAACCGCATCCTGATTGATGACCGGCCCCATTTCGACTTTTGAATTCAAGCCGTTTCCGATCCTCAGCGCTTTGGCTCGTTCGGCCAGCTTCTCGACAAAGCGCTTGTAGACTTTTTTGTGAACGACGATTCGTGACGAAGCTGTGCAGCGCTGGCCGGTTGTTCCGAAAGCTCCCCAGACAGCGCCTTCGACGGCCAGGTCAAGATCGGCGTCATCCATGATCATAATGACGTTCTTGCCGCCCATTTCCAGCGAGCAAATCTTGCCGTGCTGCGCGGCGTTGGTCGAAACGATGCGCCCGGTTTCGGTCGAACCGGTGAAGGAAATCAATCTGACATCGCGATGAGTCGTCATCGGCGCGCCGACTTCTTCGCCTGTTCCCATCACGATGTTGATGACTCCGGGCGGAATGCCCGCTTCTTCAGCGGCTTTGACCAGATTGACGGTTGACAGCGGAGTGTCTTCGGCAGGTTTGATGACCAGCGTGTTGCCGCAAACCAGCGCGGGCATCATCTTCCAGGAAGGAATCGCCATAGGGAAATTCCACGGCGTGATCAGCGCACAAAGGCCGACCGGTTGGCGCACACACATCGCCATCTTGTTCTGCAATTCCGAAGGCGTGGTGTAACCGTGCAATCGGCGACCTTCGCCCGCCGTGTAAAAAGTCATGTCAATCGCTTCCTGCACGTCGCCGCCGGTTTCCTTGAGCACTTTGCCCATCTCGCGCGTCATATCAATCGCGTATTGCTGTTTGCGATCAATCAGAATCTGGCCGAGCTTGTACAGCATCTCGGCGCGCTTGGGCGCGGGCGTTGCTTTCCACTTCGGCAAAGCTTCGCGCGCGGCGGCTACTGCGGCTTCGACATCTTCATCGGTCGAAGCGGGGAAGAGGCCGACCAGTTCGCGCGTGTCTGCCGGATTGCGATTTTCCATCATCTGACCGCCAGCCGGTTTAATCCAGCGACCGCCAATGTAGTTTTTGTAAGTTTCTGTTTTGGTGCTTAGTTTTGCTTGAGCCATAAAATGATTTCCTGAGATTACAAATCCCGAAGAGGGATTTACTGGTATGAATTATTTCGAGAGCCGAGCAAGTTCGACCTGTTGATGGATTCGATTCGGGTTTATCAATTGGGCTTTTTTGCCGTCCGGAGTTGCATGGCAAAGCAGGCAACTGACTCTTGCATCGCGCCATTTGCCCGGGTGTTTGTGTTGGCGTTCCAACTCCTCGAACTTTGCGGGAAGGTGACATTTCAAACAATCCTCGCGCGCTCTGACGGTTAAATGTTCAGGAGGATTGGGCGGCATCGCCCTGGCTTTGTTGCGGGTTGAAAGGTAATAAAGACCGCCGACGACTACGACAACGATCAAAACAAAAATCAGGTCGCGAGATTTCATTCAGTGTCACCAATGATTCAATGTAAAGTTAAGACAAGACTGCCGCTGCTTTCAGTCGGCGAATGTAACAAACCGTTTGATAAAGTGTCTAGTGACTTTGCCGGCTGGCGTGAGCGATAGTTGGACATACCACTTTTCAATCGGTTCGTTTCAGGTCCGATTAAAAAAGATGGAACTATCCGGCTCGCTTGTGTCCATTGATGTTGAAGTTTGAAGTGCCTTCGGCAGGTGAGCGATTAAATTATCGGCGATGAAATTGACCGCACTTACAAGTGATGAAGAATTGCTCCGGCGAATGTTGGATGGGGATGCGGTCGCGTTTGAACAGCTTTACGACCGTTGGCAAAGCGGGATTTATCAGTTTGCTTTGCGCATGAGCGGTTCTCACGCCCTGGCCGAAGACGTGACGCAGGATGTTTTCATCGAGTTGATGCGCGACGGTCATCAATTCGATTCATCGCGCGGAACCGTCGCCGGATATTTATTTGGAATGGCCAGGCACAAGTTGTTGCGGCGATTGAAGCGCGAGCGGTCGTTCGTTTCGATGGCGGACGGCGAAGCTGATGATGGTCAGCGCAAGGTCGAAGAACGGTTTATGACTGACGACGATCCGCTCGGCGATTTTGTTCGGGGAGAAATGATCGAAAACGTCCGTCAGGCTATTTTGAGCCTGCCCGAACATTACAGGGAAGTAGTTGTTTTATGCAGCCTTCACGAGATGAGTTATGAACAGGCCGCTGGCATCGTCGGTTGTCCGGTCGGGACGGTTCGCTCGCGATTGAATCGCGCCAGAGCGATGCTGATTGAAAAGCTACGGCCATTTCGGGAACACGCTGCCGCGCCAAACGTTCTGGCGCACGCGGGGAGCGAGTTATGAATTGTCAGGAATTTGAAGAAATCGTTGCTGAACTGGCGAACGACGAATTGATGTCGGCCTCAACTCGCGTCAGCGCTTTGGCGCATGCCGAATCCTGCGATCAATGCGCCGTTGGTTTGTCTGAACATCGCGTTTTGGGAAATGCAATACGAGGTTTTGCCGAAATAACGGCAGCCGAACAGGCTCCGCCCGGATTGAAGCAAAGTCTCCTGAATGCCTTTGAAGCGAGACAGGCAAAAGAAACAGCCGAAGTCGCCGCTGTTGCGAATGTGATTCGAATGCCAAAACGCGAATGGCGATGGCAATGGGCGCTGGCTGCGGCTGCGGTTATCGGCATCATCTTTGTCATCGCCGCTTCAGTCTGGATGAACAATCAATCATCGAATAAAAAAGATTTCGTCGCTGATGCCACGCCAACACCTGGTTTGATTGGGCCTAAAGAAGCGACGGAACCCGGCAAGCAAGTTGAAAAAGCGGAAACGCAATTCGCCGTCACAGACAAAACCGACGACAAACCGAAGCCTAAACGCAGAATTCAAAATGGCCAGAAGAAATCTGAGCCGATGATTGAAAACAATCTGGCGGCCAATTACATCCCTATTGGTTATTCAACCGTTTCGGGAATTCAGCAGGATAAATTGGTCGTTCGCGTTGAAGTTCCGCGTTCAACTTTGATAGCCATGGGATTGCCGCTAAATGCCGAACGCGGAAATGAATTGGTCAAAGCCGATCTGATGGTGGGGCTTGATGGCGTTCCGCTCGCCATTCGATTGGTTCGACAATGAGGAACATAACAATGAATGGGAAATATCGCATGACCCGATTGGCGTTTAATGTCGGGCTGGTTTTGATTTTGTTGGCGATTGTCGCTGTTGCGCAGCCTCCGCGTGGAAGAGGCGGCCCGCCAGATGGACAGAGACAACGTCCTGATCGTCCGTTTCCGATGCCCGGGGGGCCGCAATTCGATCTGATGTCTTCCGACATGCGATTTGACAGCAAAGTTGTCAAAGGCGCTCCTTATTCGGCGACGGCCACGACAGAAAATATTCAGACGCTCGCCGACGGCACGCGCATCGTCAATTCGAACACCGCGAAGTTTTTTCGAGACGGCGAAGGGCGAACGCGTCGCGAATTGAAATTGAACATCGCCGGGCCATTTGTTGTCGGCGGCGAAGCTCCACGGATAATTTTCGTAAACGATGTCGTCACCGACGCGCGTTTTGTATTGGAGCCTCAGCGCCGCCTGGCTCGCAAACTGCCTGTGTCGGGCGATTCTCCCTTCGAACCACCCAAGCCGGCTGCCGATCAGATGAAAACGGAATCGCTGGGTAAACAGATGATGGAAGGGATTGAGGTCGCGGGCACTCGCACGATCTTCACCATTCCAGTGGGACAGATCGGCAATGATCGTCCGATAGAGGTTGTTTCCGAACGTTGGGAATCAGCGGAATTGAACCTGGTTGTTTTGAGCAAACACAAAGACCCTCGACTGGGCGAAACGACTTACCGATTGACGAACATCATTCGCAGCGAGCCGGACAAATCGCTTTTCGAATTGCCGACCGATTACAAATTGGTCGAAGGCGGACCGCCGCCTCGAAGCGGCCCGCCTGTGGGAAGAAGCAGAAAGCCCGATGATTTGAATTAACGAACGGATACGATTTTTTCAAAAGTCGGAATCGAAATCATAATCGCTTGCCAGACGCTGATCGGCAAAACGTTCAAACGGCCAAACTGTTTGCTCGAATTTGCTGATCGTCGCCTAGCTTTTTTATGCGCTTGCCCAGACGTCTGAATGTCAAAGTTGAAGCCTTGCGATGACGAAGTTTTTTCTTTTCTTTGTGGAACTAAAACCAGGCTCTGTGTCCATCAATGACGAAGACGATCTTCAACGGAAGATCAAAGTAAACAATTTATTCATTGGAGGTAAGAAGATGAGGAGCATGAGTCTGAAACTCAAAGCATCGTTATTCATCATCGCGCTCGTTTGTTTGAGCGGCGTCATTATCAATGCCCAACCGCAGCGCAGACCGGAACATGATCCGCTGCAAAGATTGAAGCATGCGCTTCAGCTTGCCAACGCTCCGGCGTTGACGACGGCTCAGGAAGATCAGTTGAAAGCCTTGATCCAACAGGCTCGCGATGCACGTCCCGACGCGCCGGACCCGGCTTTGGCAGCGGCGCACGATGCATTGGAAGCCGCAATCTTCACTGGAAATCAGGCTGCGGCTGATGCGCAAGTCGCGATCATCGCCAACCTGACTTCCGCAATGATGAACAACCGACTGAAAGGGCACACTGCTTTCACAATCCAGGCAATCAATGTTCTCAGAGGTAATCAGGGGCAGTTGGATGCTCTGGTGCAGAAGATCGGTTCTTCCGGAGTTGTGAAGTTGATGGGTTCGCTGGTTGGCGGCGGCCCCGGTGGATTCGGCGGACCCGGTGGACCTGGAGGTGGTGGGCGTCCCGGCGGTTTTGGCGGCCCCGCAGGTCAAGGTGATGGCAGACCCGGCCCGCCTTCCAGACCGTAACCGAACACAGTCGTAGCAGTGTTTCTGTGAATTCAACCGACCGTCAATCTCTGTTTGTTGATTAAGGTCAACGATGATGGTGATTGACCGGACGACGAATTACGATTCTGCACGATGCGAGTAGCGTGATTTCCCAATAGGCTGAATCGTGACAGTACCGCAACCGTTGAGGAGCGAATTTCCGCAAGCTAAGCGGAAAGCAACGCGTCCTGCCGGTTGCGGTTCTGTTTTCTGGTTGTGACTTACTCAGCGGACTTTGCCCATTTGTTTGCGAATGAAAGGCGTCAAGGCAAACAAGACGAGCGCGGCGGCAAGCGGCCAGGCTCCGGCTTTGGTGAACAAGCCGACCAGCGCGCTTGATTCGTTCTTGAATTCGCTGGCGAAAAAGCTGGCGAAGAAATTGCCGAACGAAATGGACAGAAACCAGACGCCCATCATCAATCCGGTCAATCTGGACGGAGCAAGTTTGGTGGTGGTACTCAAACCGACGGGACTTAAACACAACTCTCCGATGGTTTGCGACAGGTAAACTCCAACCAACCACCAGGGGCCGACTTTGCTGCCGTTGACCAGCAACAACGATGCGACGACCAGCAGCACGGCTCCCAAACCTACGAATAACAAACCAAAAGAAAATTTGATGGGACTGGATGGTTGGCGATCGCCCATTTTCAGCCACAACCATGAAAATGCCGGAGCTAGCGTAATCAGGAAAATCGAATTGACTGATTGATACCAACTCGTAGGGAACTCGTACCCGAAAACCGAGCGGTTGGTGAAACGGTCGGCGAAAAGTGTAAAGCTGCTCCCGGCTTGTTCAAACGTCGCCCAAAAGATGATGGAAAACACAAACAGTACGACGATGACGGCCACAGGCTTCTTTTCTTCCGGCTTCAAATAAGATGCGAACAACCAGACGAGAAAGAGCACAACGCTGCCGATCATGATCCAGAATCTGTTTTCCGTTACCCAATCCGGCCCGAAAAACAACACGCCAACGGCGGCGCCGATAACGGCCATCAGCAAAGCTCCAATTATCGCTTTGCGTTTGGTTTCGGCGCTGGTTTGTTGCGGAGCATGGCCGACGTGAGCCAAACGGTCTCTGCCCAGATGGTACTGAATCAAACCGAACGTCATGCCTATGCCTGCCGCGCCGAAGCCCAGATGCCAGTTGATCTTTTCTCCCAGATAACCGCAGATCAACGGAGCGATGAACGCGCCCAGATTGATTCCCATGTAAAAGATAGAAAAGCCAGCGTCACGGCGTTGATCTTCCTGGTTGTAAAGCTCGCCGACCACGGCGCTGACGTTCGGTTTCAGCAGCCCGGTTCCCAACACGATCAAAATCAACCCAAGAAAAAACGTGAACTGAGTCGGCACGGCCATTGAAAAATGACCCAATGCGATGATCACGCCTCCATAAAAAACCGCTCGACGAGTTCCCAGCACGTTGTCCGCAATCCAGCCGCCCGGAACCGACATCAGATAAACCGAGCCTGTGTATGCGCCGTAAACCGTCGCCGCAAGCTTTTCGTCATAACCGAGCGCTTTGACCATGTATAAAGTCAATAACGCGCGCATCCCGTAATAACTGAACCGTTCCCACATCTCGGTAAAGAACAGCGTCGTCAGCCCGCGCGGATGCCCGCCGAGTCCGGCAGTATCCCTTGTCGAATCAAACGTAGAAATTGACTCCGGGTTGGAAGCCTGTATCGCCATATTCTTTTTTTCTCTCCGATTTCTGTTTGGTGAGTGAAATTGCGGGCGCAAGCCTAGCACAGACCTTCTGAAAGTCGAAGGTGACAACTTTGTGACAATAAAGTAAGTGACTACTTACAAAATCCGCTTGCCAGCTTCGCGGCGCCTGTGGTAAGTAAGTATGCACTTACTTACAAGTTGAGAAAGATCGAATGAAATCAAAAGGGTTGAGCCGCTGAAAGGGTTCAAACGAAAGCACCGCCAGCAGATGACACCAAAAAAGTTATTAGACAAACAGGAATTGAAATCGCAGGGGAGAATGGCAGCGGAAGATCGCCGTCAGCAAATTTTGGATGTGGCCGTTCAGCTTTTTTCGCAAAAAGGGTTTCGCGGAACGACGACCAAGGAGATTGCTCAGGCCGCAGGAGTCAATGAAGCGATCATCTTTCGCCACTTTGCCACCAAGAGCGAGCTTTACGACGCGATCATGGACGCAAAGGCGAAGTCCGCCAGAGTGAAGGAAATGCAGAGCGCGTTGAATGAAGCGATTGAACGCGGCGACGACCGGCAGGTTTTTGAATCGTTGGCTTATCACGTGTTGGAATTTCACGAACACGATGACACAGCCATGCGGTTGCTGCTTTACAGCGCTCTGGAAGGCCACGAACTTGCCGATATGATCGTTCGTAATCACATTTCCAAAACTCACAGGCAATTGGCCGAATACCTGAAAAAACGAATTGCCGCCGGGGCCTTTCGCCGTGTTGATCCGATGATGGCGGTTCGCGGATTTATGGGAATGGTCATTGGACAGGTCTTGCACAAAAAGTTTTTTCAGAAAGCCGGAGGCGATGTCGTGAACATAAGCAATCGTCAGGCTGCTGAGCATTTTACGGATATGTTTCTGGCCTCGCTGGCAAATGTTGATGACGATTCGCAAAAGAATCGCCGTAAATAACAAACAACAGACGGTTATCAGTAAAAACACTGCTGTTCTTAGGGGGGGACTAAAGTCAATGCAGGAGAGAGAATCCAAATCAAAGCCGGGCAAAGCTCGCCTGATGTTGTTGTTGGCATTACTGGCGGTTTTGAATTTTGCCGCTTGTTCGCGCAACAAATCTCAACCGGAAACGGCTGCGGAAGCGGCTACAAAAACCGGCGCTTCATCAACTCCGGAAACGGTTGATGTGACTACGGCGGCGGCAATCACTCGCGGATTGCAGCGCGGCGTTGAGGTTGTAGGTTCGCTGGCAGCCGACGAAGAAGTCATCGTTTCGGCGCAGGCCGCCGGAGAGCTTTCGCAAATCAGCGTGGATTTCGGCAGTTACGTGACGCGCGGACAGGTCATCGCCCTGATTGACCAGCGCGACGCCAAACTGAAAGTCGAGCAGGCCGAAGCGACGTTGAAACAAACGCTGGCTCGTCTGGGCATGAAGGAGGGAGAGAAATTCGATCCGCATCAGAACGCCGATGTTCGCGTCGCCAAAGCTTCGCTGGATTGGGCGCAGATGGATTTGGATCGCGCTTCCCGTTTGATTGAAAACGGCGACATCGCCCGCTCGGTTTACGATCAGGCGGTCACTCAACACAATTTGGCCAAAGCCCGTCATCAAGCAGCCATTGATGCCGTCAATCAGCAACTGGCTGTCGTCGAACAACAACGCGCGGCTTTGTCGCTGGCCAAAAAAGCCATCACTGACACTGTCGCCCGCTCTCCGATCAGCGGAGCGGTCAAGGAGAAATTCGCCAATCGCGGTTCGTACTTGGCGGTCGGCGGACGAATAGTTTCTCTGGTCAAAATCAATCCGCTGAGATTGCGCGCAGACGTACCGGAAGCTTCAGCCGCAGCCGTTCGCAAAGGTCAGACGATGACATTAACCGTCGAAGCGTTTCCCGGTCGCAGTTTTACAGGTCGCATCGTTCGCATTGGCCCTTCGTTGAATGAGCAAACTCGCGCGTTGACCGTCGAAGCCGAAGTCAACAATTCAAGCAACCAGTTGCGACCCGGCATGTTCGCCAAATCCCAATTGATAACCGCGCAGTCCGCTCCCGCCGTGATGATTCCGGCGCGAGCCGTTCAAACCGTTGCAGGGCTGAGCAAAGTCTTCATCGTCGAAAAAGGCAAAGTCGCCGAGCGCATCGTCAAAACAGGACAGACGGACGGAGATTTGATCGAGATTGTCGAAGGCGTGAAAGAGGGAGAAATCGTTGCCACAAACAATCTGGATAAATTGCAATCCGGCGCCGCCGTCAACGGCAAATAAAAGCAAAAGAAATGCGAGAGGGAGAGTATGCAGAAATTAGCTGAAATCTGTGTCCGTCGTCCGGTCTTTGCCACGATGTTGATCATGACTCTGGTGGTGATGGGACTCTTTTCTTACCAGCGATTGGAGGTCGAGCGTTTTCCGCGCGTCGAATTCCCATCAATCATCGTGACGACGACATTGCCCGGCGCGGCTCCGCAGGAAGTCGAAACCGAAATCACGGACAAGATCGAAGAATCGTTGAACACGATCAGCGGCATCGAAGAATTGCGTTCGACTTCGTCCGAAGGCGTTTCGCTGATTGTCGTCCAATTCGATCTGGATCGCGATCTGGATTCGGCGGCGCAGGATGTGCGCGACAAACTGAATCTGGCATTGCCATTGTTGCCGCCGGATATTGAACAACCTGTGGTGCAAAAACTCGACCCCGATGCCGCGCCGATCATGACGATTTCGGTGGCGTCCAATCGTTCAGTCCGCGAGATGACGGAATACGTGGACAAAGTTCTTCGCCGCCAACTGGAATCGGTCGCAGGCGTGGGACAGGTTTCGATCATCGGCGGACGCAAACGTCAGATCAATGTTTTCCTGGACGGCGATAAGCTACGAGCCTACAACCTGACGGTGGCTCAGGTTTCCGCAGCGCTGCAAAATCAAAACATAGAAGTTCCGGGCGGACGCGTCGAAGAAGGCGCGCGCACGCTGACACTGAGAACGTTGGGACGAGTGCAAAGCGCTGCGGATTTCAACAACCTGGTCATTGCCAACCGCGCCGGTTATCCGATCAAAATTTCCGATGTCGGTCACACGGAAGACGGCGTAGAAGTCGCCGAGACCGGCGGTTTGCTGAACGACAAGACGGCATTGCTGCTGAACATTCGCCGCCAGTCGGGCAAAAACACTGTTGACATCATCAACAACATCAATGCCCGTTTGGACGAACTGAGAAAAACTCTGCCTCCGGGTTATTCGCTTCAGGTCGTTCGCGACCAATCCACGTTTATTCTGGCTTCGTTTCACGCCGTGCAGGAGCATTTGATATTGGGTTCGCTGCTGGCGTCGCTGGTTGTGTGGCTGTTTATGCGAAACCTGCGAGCGACGATCATTTCCGCGATTGCCATTCCGACTTCTATCATCTCGACCTTTGCCGTGATGGATTATTTCGGCATCACGCTGAACGCTCCTTCGATGCTGGGATTGACGCTTTCGGTCGGTATCGTGATTGACGACGCGATTGTCGTTCTGGAAAACATCTTTCGTTACATTGAAGAAAAAGGTTATAGCTCTTTTGAAGCCGCAATTGCCGGTACGAAAGAAATCGGTCTGGCGGTGATGGCGACGACGCTCAGTCTGGTGGTCATCTTCCTGCCCGTCGGTTTTATGCAGAGCGTCGCCGGGCGATTTTTCAAAAGCGTCGCTTTCACGATGGCCTTCGCAATTCTGATTTCGCTGCTGGTCAGTTTCACGCTGACGCCAATGTTATCGGCGCGAATGTTCAAGAAGATGAAAGGCGGCCAGGGCGAACACAGCAAATCGAAAGAAACATGGTTGGCGCGAATTCTGGATCACAACTACGCCCGCTTGATCAATTGGACGCTTCATCATCGCGTCTTTGTCACGATCATTGCTTTGCTGACGCTGGGTTCGACGGCGTTTTTGGTGCGCTTCGTCGGTTCCAGCTTTTTCCCTTACGACGATCAGAGCGAATACGAAGTTTCAGTCCGCGCCCCTGAAGGCACTTCGCTGCAAGCCACATTGGACATTGCCCGCAAGGTGTCGGATGAGATTCGCAAGCTGCCGCACATTGATTACACAATCACCACCGTCGGCGACAATCAACAGAAGGAACTGAATCTGGCCAGGATTTACGTCAAGCTGACGGCGCTGGAAGGTCGCGAATTATCCCAGTTCGATCTGATGACGATGACGCGCGAAAAAGTTCTGCCGAAATTTGCCGCTGACAAACTGCGAACCTCTGTCAGCGTGGTCGCGGCCATTGGAGGCAGCGGCGCGATGAACGCTGAAATCAATTACGAGCTTCGAGGCCCTGATCTGACGAAGCTCAACGAATACGCGACGACGCTTTTGCAAAAGCTGAAAGCGATTGACGGCGTGGCCGACGCAGACTCTTCGTTGATTTTGGGCAAACCGGAATTGCGCGTGAAGGTTGATCGCCAAAAAGCCGCCGATCTGGGCGTCAACATTGGCGATGTCGCGCGCAGTCTGAGGCTGCTGGTCGGCGGAGACAAAATCACCACTTACAACGAAGGCGGCGAACAATACGAAGTTCACGTCCGCGCGGCTGAAGATTTTCGCATTGATGCCGCCGGAATCAGCCGCCTGAATGTGCCTTCGTCGCGATTGGGCAGTGTGGGATTGGACAACATCGTCAAGCTTGAAGAAGATTCCGGCCCGACTTTGATCGAACGTTCCAGCCGCCAGCGCAGCGTCACGCTTTACGCCTTTTTGAAACCGGGCGTCGCGCAAAGCGGTGTTGCCAGCAAATTCGAAGCCGCCGCCAATGAGCTGAAATTACCCGCTGATTATGTTTTCGCCAAAGGCGGCAACTCAAAAGAAACGCAGCGCACAGGCAGAGGATTCATTCTGGCTTTCACGCTGTCGTTCATCTTCATGTACATAGTTCTGGCCGCGCAGTTCGAATCCTTCATCCATCCGGTCACGGTTTTGTTGTCGCTGCCGTTGACGCTGCCGTTCGCCTTGTTGTCTTTGATCATCGCCAATCAGGTGGTAACCATGTTCACGCTGTTGGGCATTCTGGTGCTGTTCGGCATGGTCAAGAAAAACTCCATCCTGCAGATTGATCACACCAATCAACTCATCGCCAAAGGCATGGAACGTCACGAAGCCTTGATACAAGCCAGCCGCGACCGTTTGCGCCCGATTCTGATGACGACCATTGCTTTCGTCGCCGGTATGGCTCCGTTGGCTGTCAGCAGCGGCCCCGGTTCGGGCGTCAACCGTTCGACTTCGGTTGTGATCATCGGCGGACAATCGCTTTGTCTGCTGCTGACGCTGGTCATGACGCCGGTGGCTTATTCGCTGTTTGATGACGCAATCAATTCAAGTTGGTGGGGAAGAATCGCGGGCAAATGGAATGGCGCAACCGGTTGGGCCAGACGCAAAGCCGCAGCGACGGCTTCATCAATACTGGGTTCAAAATAATCATGGCGATTTATCTGACTGAAGAAAACGTCACTGAACTATTGACGATGGAAGACACGCTGGCTGCCGTTGAATCCGTCTTCAAATTGCAAGCGACCGGCGAAGCGACGAACGAATCGCGCCGCCGGGTTCGCGCGCAAGGTTCTATCCTGATGACGATGAGCGGGGCGGTGGCGAACTTTGGCGAGTTCAAAGGACTGCTCGGTTTGAAGGCTTACACAGTGGCGCGCGGCAAAGCGCGGTTTTACGTCAGCTTGTTCGACGCCGCGACCGGAGAATTGTTGGCTTTCATCGAAGCAGACAAACTTGGACAGATGCGAACCGGAGCCGCCAGCGGAGTGGCGACGAAGTATCTGGCTCGCGCCGATGCAAAGACGGTTGGATTGTTCGGCTCTGGCTGGCAGGCGCACAGCCAGTTGGCGGCAGTTTGCGCTGTTCGCCGCATCGAGGAAGTGAAGGTTTACAGTCGCAAGCAGGAAAACCGCGAGCGATTCTGTGAAGAGGCGGCTGATGAATTGAAGCTCGCCAACATCCATTCGGTTGAATCTCCCGAAGCGGCAGCCGATGCCGACGTCATCATCACCATCACAAATTCTCGCGATCCGGTTGTCGAAGGGGTCTGGTTGAAACCGGGCGTTCACATCAACGCCGCCGGAGGCAATTCGGTTTTGCGCCGTGAATTTGACGACGAGGTAATCAAACGCGCTTCGTTCATCGCAGTTGATTCGCTGGATCAGGCGAAGATCGAATCCGGCGAATTCATCACGACGGTTGAAAAAGGATTGCTGACCTGGGAACGAGTCAAAGAGCTTCGCCACGTCGTCAACGGCGAAATGCAGGGAAGAACAGGCAACGACCAGATAACGCTTTTCAAATCGCTGGGCATCGCCATCGAAGACATAGCCACGGCGGCGGTCGTTTACCGAAAAGCAAAAGAGCAGAACCTGGGGAGGGAGTTATGAAAAATCAAAAATCAAAAGGCAAAGGGCAAAAGGCAAAAGTTACGATAGCTTCATTCAGTTTGTTTTGTTTGTTGTCGTCGGCTGTTCCGGGGCAAGACAATTCGCAATCCGCAATCCGCAATCCGCAATCATCGGACAAACGTGTCGGGGTTGATTCAAACAAGCGAGTGATGTTGACGTTACGCGATGCGTTGTTGATGGCGTTGGAAAACAATCGCGACATCGAAGTCGAACGTTTGAACGTGCAGATGTACGAATTCGACGTGCGTTCGGCTGAAGGCATTTACGATCCGACCTTGTCCAGCAGTCTTTTCTATGATCGCCGTAACACGCCAATCGCCAATCCGCTGGCGGGCGGACAAGGCGGCGGATTGTTGACGGACAACGTCACCGGGACGACGACACTGGCGAAACGCATCCCGTCGCAGGGCGGATTGTTTCAAGCCAACTTCGATAACAGACGCGACACGACGCAGAATCTTTTCAATCAACTCAATCCGCAATACACCACCAACCTTACTTTTACTTTCACGCAACCGGTGATGAGAAACCGGACGATTGACGCTTCGCGCCGCCAGATCAAAATCGCCAAAAAGCGTCTGGACATTTCCGACAGCCAGTTTCGTCAACGCGCGATTGAAATCATCGCACAGGTGCAGCGCGCTTATTGGGATTTGGTTTTTGCCCGTCGCGACCACGAAATCAAATCCGAATCGGTCGCTCTGGCCCGGACCCAGCTTGAACATAACCAACGACTGGTTGATGTGGGGACTCTGGCTCCAGCCGACATCATCTCTGCGCGAGTCGAATTGGAACGCCGAACGGATGAGGCCGAAGCGGCAGTTGACGCCATCCAGCGAGCCGAAAATTCTTTGAAGGCTTTGTTGCTGCAACCGTCCAATTCAGACCAGTGGAATTCCGAGTTGATACCGGTTGAACGTCCCGAAGTGGATTCAACCGCCAATTTGCCGCTTCAGGATGCGACGCGGCTGGCTTTGCAAAATCGGCCTGAGATGGAGCAGTACAGGTTTCGGGACGAGTTGAACAAAATTGACGCGGAGTTTTATCGCGACCAGACCAAACCGCAGGTTGATTTCTTTGCCAGCTACGGCACGATTGGCTTGGCGGGCACTGAACGGTTGGGGTCGAACTTTTTCACCGAATCCAGCCTGGCGACAGCCGACCGCATCAACAGGCTGATCAATTTCGTCAACGGGCTTCCGACTCCGCCGTCTCCGTTGATTCCTGTTCTGCCGCCGATTGCGTCAACGCCGATTCCTGAATTCCTGCTTGGCGGTTACGGGCAAAGTCTTGGAAATATGTTCAAGAACGATTTTCGCGTCTGGCGAGTCGGGGTCAACATCAACTTCACGTTCAACAACCAAACCGCGAAAGCCAATCTTGGCCGCGCTCTGGCTGAAGGCCGACAGATTGACGCTCAACGGCAAAGGCTGGAACAGGCGATTCAGGTCGAAGTTCGCAACGCGCTTCAGGCCGTTGAAACCGCCAAACGTCGAGTCGAAGCAGCGAAAAATTCGCGCGTCAACGCCGAGCTTCAATACCAGAGCGAGCAGCGCAAATTCGACGCGGGGCAATCCACAAACTTCTTCGTGCTGGATCGCCAGAACGCGCAATCCGCCGCGCGGGGTCGCGAATTGCGCGCTCTGACCGATTACACCAAAGCCGTTGCCGAATTGCAGCGCGCGCTTTCCACTTCATTGTCGAGCAACAACGTCGAAGTGAAATAAGAGATATAGACCACTGAAAAAATGGGTTTCACGCAAAGCCGCCGAGTCGCAAAGAAAAAACAGGCGAAAGAACAGCACGTCAAAATGAAGATTGCTTCAAAGATTTTCTTTCTTTTCGATTGGCGACTTCGCGGCTAAACGCGGAATTTCTTTTTTCTTAAAAGGCATAGCTGAATGGTGGTCGGTAAGCGGCGAACGAGACCCTGACATTCAAGGCTGTTAGCTGACGCCCGCGTACTTTTTGTTTTTTCAGACAACTGACAAGCTGCGACTGCCAATGCTAATATCTCGCTTCAAATCAAATTGGAAATTCATCTCTAACTGTCAACAATGATTCTGTGGGAGTAGCTGGCAGCTTTTCCCACTCATTTTCGTAGGAGCGAGTTTAGTTTATGGCCGAAGAGAACCAATCAGCTTTTAAGGTGACCGACCGCCGTCTGTTCAATCCCGACGGTTCTTTGCGCGATGATGCACATATTGTCGAAGAGCCGCCCCCTATCGCCGAACCTGCAACCCAAGCTCAACCCGCAGCCAGCCCTGAGCCGCCGCCAATTCAGGACGAGTTTGCAGCGGAAGATGACGGCGCTTTGCCGGAACAAACCATGTTCACTGATTTCATCATGAATGTGGCTTCGTCAGCTTTCATCTATATGGGACTGGTCGAACATCCGGGCACTGGCCGACGACAGGTTGATATGATGGCGGCGAAGGAATCAATTGATGTGCTGATGATGTTGCGCGAAAAAACCAACGGCAACCTCTCGCGCGGCGAAGAGAAGTTTTTCGACGAACTGCTCTCCGATCTGAAAACACAATTTGTTTCCATGCGAAGTAGGTCAACCACATTCCCCGGCAATTAACGGCGGCATGAAAATAACTTTTCTTGGCACTGGAACTTCAGTCGGCATTCCTATGATCGGATGTGTTTGCGAGGTCTGCCAATCGGATGATCCGCGAGACAAACGTCTGCGCACTGGGTTGATGATCGAAAACGGCGATCAGCGATTGATCGTGGATATCTCAGCAGATTTTCGCCAACAGGCTTTGCGCGAAAAGATTGATCGCCTGGATGCCTTGTTGATCACGCATTGCCATGCCGATCACGTTTTAGGATTGGATGACATTCGCCCGATAAATTTCCGCCACGGAGCAGTTCCGGTTTACGCCAGCGACATTACCTGGCAGGGAATACGCCGGGTTTTCTATTACATCTTTGAGCGCACACACGTCGGCGGCGGATTGGCGCAAATTGTTCCGCATATCATCGAAGGCGATTTTGAAGTTTGCGGATTGCGCGTTACGCCGTTTGACGTGATTCACGGGAAACTGGCGGTGACCGGTTTTCGGTTCAGTGATGGGAATCGCGACATCGCATTTATCACCGACTGCAATTTCATCCCCGAACAATCGCTGGCAAAACTGCACGGATTGGATCTGCTGATCATTGACGCTTTGCGGTTCAAACCTCACACGACGCATCTGCATTTGGAACAAACGCTGAATTACATCAACGGATTGAAGCCACGCCGCGCGTTGTTGACGCATATGGGGCATGATTTCAAACACGCTGAGCTTTGCCGGATTTTGCCCGACGGCGTCGAACCGGCTTACGACGGGCTGAAATTGGAAATCTGAAGAATGGAAATCTTTCACGGCATCGAACACGCCGACATTCGCCGCCCGACGGTTTTGACTCTTGGAGTTTTCGACGGCCTTCATCTTGGCCATCAGGCGATAGTCCGCAAGGTTGTTGACCGCGCATTGCTGGCCGATGCCGCGCCCACGCTGATTACTTTCGATCCGCATCCTCGCCAGGTGTTGAAACCCGAAACGGCTCCGCCGCTGTTGCAAACCTTTCATCAAAAGGCCGAGGGACTGCGATTGTTGGGCATTCAGCAAATCATTGTTCTGAAATTCAACCGTCAGCTTGCCGCATTGTCTGCTGAAGAGTTTGTCGAGCAATTCATTGTCAAAGGATTGCAGGCGAGCGAGGTTTATCTTGGCAAAGGTTTCGCGTTTGGGCACGAGCGACGCGGCAACATCGAATTGCTTCAAACACTCAGTCGCGAGCATGGTTTTGTAGCGGCAGAAGTTCCAGAAGTTCAATTGCGCAATCGCCGCATCAGTTCAACGATGGTGCGGATGTTGCTCAAATCCGGCAGAGTAAATGTCGCGCGTAGAATGCTTGGCAGGCCTTACGGCATCGAAGGCACTGTCATTCGCGGGCACGGCATTGGTCGCCAGTTGCTTTTCCCCACGGCCAATCTGGAAATTCAAAATCGCGTTTTGCCTGCCGATGGAGTTTACGTCACGCTAGCGCTGGTTGACGGCGTCTGGCGGCGCAGCGTCACCAACATAGGCAAACGTCCCACCTTCGGCGGCGAACAGGAATCGAAGGTCGAAACTCACCTGATAGATTTCGATCAGGATTTATACGATCAGACGATTCGCGTTCGCGTGATGCACAGATTGCGCGGCGAAAAGAAATTTTCAGGCGTTGACGAGCTTCGCGCGCAAATCGTCAGAGATCGCATCCGCGCCATTCGATATTTCGATTCGGAAATTGTTCGTCGCAACCTCAGCTTTGTTTGATTCGTACATCTCAGCCAGTGGGATTGGAGTCGGTGATGAAATATGATGTGACCTTGAAAGAGATTTTACAGGCCAGAGCGCCAAAATTATGGCAGGCGTTGACGGGGGGAACAGCCGGCGAAATTTCTGAACGTCGTTTCGGCTCTTTGCCGGATTTGGCGTTGGAGCAAGTTAAGCTGTCTCCATTAAATGACTGAAAAAACCGGATCGAAAATGGCAATAGCAAAAAAAGAGATTGAGCATCAGATTCTGACAAACGGCGGCGTCGGCGTATTGGCCAGTCAACCCAGATTGCTGGAAGCAGCGCCGGTTTCCAACGTTGCCCGGTACAACCCGGATGCGCAGATTCAGGGAAACGGCATACGCGGATGGTTGAGGGCGTTGAGAATCATTTGGACATTCGCGCTCTATCATATTTTCGTTTTCGTTTATCATCGCGGATGGTTCATCGGCAAAAAAGACGAATCCGAAGAAAAGCATCTGCAATGGCAGGGGCAATGGCTCAGCCGCCAATTGCTGAAACTCGGCCCTACGTTCATCAAGATCGGACAATCCATTTCAACTCGCGCGGATTTGCTCCCGCTGGCTTACGTCAAAGAACTGAGCAAGCTGCAGGATGATGTGCCTGCCTTTGACAATCAGGAGGCGATGCAGATTATCGAGCGCGAGTTGGGCAAGCCAGTAAACGCGTTGTTTGCCGAAATCGAAAACGCGCCGATTGCCGCCGCTTCGCTCGGTCAGGTTTACCGTGCTCGATTGCATTCCGGCGAAACCGTCGCAGTCAAAGTTCAACGCCCGAATCTTGAACAGACCATCAACTTTGACATCGCCGTTCTGCGCCAGATAGCGCGGTTTATGATGCGCTTTCCGCAGGTCATTCGCGGCATAGATTGGGAAGGCATTCTGGGTGAATTCGCGACGATCATTTTTGAAGAGATGGATTACGTTCAGGAAGGCCGCAACGCCGAAACCTTCCGAGGAAATTTCCGCAACTGGCGCGAAGTTTACGTGCCGACGATTTACTGGTCGCATACCAGCCCGCGTGTTTTGACGATGGAATTCATCGGCGGATTGAAAGTTCTGGATTTGCAATCGCTGCGCGAACGCCAAGTCAACCCGCCGGATGTCATCAAACTGATTGCGCGGGCTTACCTGAAACAATTGCTCGAAGACGGTTATTTTCATGCCGATCCGCATCCGGGCAATTTACGCGTGATGGACGATGGGCGATTGGCTTTCTTCGACTTCGGGATGGTCGGGCGAATCTCGCCGAAGCTGCAAAGCCAGTTGATTGACGCCTTCTTCCACATAGTCGAGAAAGACGTGAAGGGATTGACTCAGGATTTGATCAACCTGCAATTCCTCGCCCCGACTGTTGATCAGGAAATCATCAAACCGGTGGTCGAAAAACTTTTCTCCGATTACTTCAATTTGAAGCTCGGCGAAATCCGCTTCAAGGAATTGACTTACGAACTGGCCGAAGTGATTTACGAATATCCTTTCCGCATCCCATCGCATTTCACTTATGTGATGCGGGCGATTATGACGCTGGAAGGAATCGGCATCGCGATGGATCCGAACTTCAGCTTCTTCGATGTCGCCAAACCTTACGCCAAAGAATTCATGATTCGACGCGAAGGCAAAACCTTCCGCGATTTGATCGTTCGCAAATTGATTTACGGCGAAGAGGGCGAGATTCAATGGGCGAAGATGTGGAAGCTGGCCAAAATCGCGCTGAAAACTTATTGGGATGATTTCGTAGCAAAAGTGTCTTGAGTGAATTGATGAACTTTTCAGGAAAAGTCGTTTTGGTCACGGGCGCAGCGCAGGGAATTGGCCGAGTCATCGCAGGGCAATTTGCCGAGCGAGGCGCTGAGGTTGCCGTCCATTACAACCGCAAACGCGAACAAGCTGTGAATACTCTGGCATCGCTTGCCGGAACATCGCATTCCATTCATCAAGCGGACATTTCCGATCCGCATCAAGTCTCAAAACTTGTCGAATCCGTCATCGCCGATCATGGGCGACTGGACATTCTGGTCAACAACGCGGCAATTTTTGAAGCTCATCCGATTGCCAAAGTCGGTTACGAAGATTGGCAAAACGCCTGGCAGCGAACGCTGAACGCCAATTTGATCGGCGCGGCGAACGTCACATTTTGCGCCGCTCAGCAGATGATCAAACAGGGAGGCGGGCGCATCGTGAACATCTCTTCGCGCGGAGCTTTTCGCGGAGAGCCAGACGCTCCGGCTTACGGCGCCAGCAAAGCCGCGATGAACGCCATGAGCCAATCGCTGGCGCAGGCCTTGGCCCCGCACAATATTTTTGTTTACGCGGTCGCTCCGGGCTTTGTCGAAACCGAACGCGTCGCCCATCGTCTGGAAGGACCGGAAGGCGAAGGCATACGCAGTCAAAGCCCGCTGAAACGTGTCGCCAAACCTGAAGAAGTAGCGCGAACTGTTTTGTTTCTCGCTTCGGAAGGAACTGACTTTCTGACAGGCGGGATTGTGGATGTCAACGGCGCTTCCTATTTGAGGCAATGACTTTCCTGATTTCGTTTCTGGGGAAAAATGTCGCACGCCACGATTCTTGAATCGTGGCGTGCGTTGTTTATGAAGCTACTTACCATTCAATGAAGCGATGCGAGCGGAAAGTCTGCCTGAATCGTGACAGGTCAGACAGGTGATGCTGTTATCGGCGGCGGCCTTTGGATTGGCCTTCCACTGTTTGGCAACCGATTCGTAAGGAGTGTTCGGCATCGTACTGATGATTCTGTTCACGTAATCGTTCATCTCATCTGTGCGCCCTGTGCGTTGAGCTGATTGTGCCAGTCCGCCAAGAAGCTCGCCTTTGATATGGAGCGGAAGTTTGTCAACCATAGGCTCCTGGTGTTTCCACAACATTTTGAAATTGTCATAGGCTTGCGACCAGGAAGCAGCGCGATGTTCTTTGGGCAGGCGATCAGACAGCAATACGTAAATGCCGCCTGTGACGGCAGACACTCCGTCACCCTCTGGCGCTGACTGTCTGGCTTGCGCAAGCAAGCCCAGAGCTTCCTGGTAATACTTCTTGAATTCTTCGTTGTTCTTGTTTTCACTGGCGCGCACAGCTCTGTACATTTTGGCTCCGCCCTTCCACGCCAACAGATCGGCTTTCGCTCCCGGTCGTTTTTCCAGCAACAGTTCAATATTCTTTTCACCTCTGATCAGCCGATCCATGTTGTCTGTCAAAAGCCCTGCGAAAATGTCTTCGCGAACCAGAGTGTGTATCGAGAGTCTGGTGTCTGAAATCGGCGGTTCTGGAGATTGCGCAATTGCGACGGTTACCAATGCGACAGCAAGCAGTGTTTTCAAGATTGTTTTGTTGGTGAAGGACACGATTTCTACCTCCTCAATTGATGTTTTGGTTTTCTGAACAGTCAAATCTTGCAATTCAGTTCAGTCAGTTTTTCGTTAGGTCAACAACCGCTGTCATCTTTCTTCCCTGGTGTTCGGCTTTGGCATTACCTTTCAAATGGCCGTCAACCAATTCCAGTTCAAATTGAATAAGCGGTTCGTCGGATTGAACTTCAAAGGTGGCTTTGTTGCCGGTTACTTTGCCTTTTTGGATTGCCCATTGCTTATCTACGTTGGGTCCGGCGGTTCCCGTCAGTTCAGCGCCGTTTTGTTTCAAATCCATATAAGCCATGTCGTCTCTGGTTTCCCCGTCCAGAGTCATGACGAAGCTTCCAGACCATTTGCCCGTGAAATCTTCAGCCGAAACTGTGTTGAGTGAAAATAGTAACAGCAGACAGATTATGCTCGCGAATATTTTCATGGTGATCACCTCAGAGAGTTGTTTGGAATGTCGTACGTATCGGCATACGAAGCCCCAACAAAACTGGTTCCCAAAGCGGCTATCATTTTGCGCGTTTCGGTTTCTTGTAACAGATGCTATAGCTTTTAAGAAAATAACTTCCCGCGAATCACGCGGATTACGCGAATGAAAAGGATTTTTTACCGGTTTGAGAACCCGCTATCTTGTTGGTCAGGTTGAAGCTATTGAATAGCTTTTTCCAAAGTATCTGCGCTCATTCGCGTCATCCGCGGGAAAAACATTTTCTTGAACTCTATAGCAAGTGGTGATTCACTTACTCTGTTTGAAGTATATGCCCGCATTCCAGGCTGCACAAATTTTCGTGCAAGCTGAAGGCCGCTTCTAAATTGGGAAGCTGTGTTTGAAGAAGACGTAAAAGGCGAAAATTTCCTTTTCAACAAATTTCCTGCACCTTATCCGTGCTGAAAGACGTATGTCGAAACGAAGCCTGCAAATCACAATCTCGGATTTTGAAATTGAATCCAACGTTTCGCCAATCTGAAAACACTGACCAGTCAATTGGATATTGAGGTCGAAATTGAGGGAGTAAAAACAATGAATAGAATGCGTATGACCTTGCTGGCATTGAGTTGTTTTATTGCAGCAGGGATATTTGTTCAAACTGCAAGCCAAGCCACAGAAACAAAACGATCCGCAACGGGCGTCACCTTCAACAAAGAAGTCGCTCCGATATTTTTCGAGAACTGCGCCGGATGCCATCGTCCGGGCGAAACCGCTCCGTTTTCCGTGCTCAGTTACAAAGACGTTCGCCCGTGGGCGAAATCAATTCGCGAAAAAGTCGTCAGCCGCGAAATGCCTCCGTGGCATGCCGATCCGCACATCGGCCAATGGGCGAACGACGCACGGTTGACGCAAACGGAAATTGACAAGCTAGTCGCTTGGGTGGATGGCGGAGCCGAAGAAGGCGATCCGAAAGATTTGCCCCCAGCGCCCAAGTATGCCGAAGGCTGGAACATCAGCAAGCCCGACGTGGTGATAGCGATGCAGGAAGATTACACGCTGGAAGCAACCGGGCCGGATGAATATCAGTATTTCGACGTGCCGACCAACTTCACCGAAGACAAGTACATTCAGATGGCCGAAGCCCGACCCGGCAATCGCAAAATCGTGCATCACATCATCGCCTTCGTCGTTCCGCCCGGCAGTCCAAGTCTGGCCAAAGTTCCAAAGGAGATGCGCGACAAGGCTCTGGAAGCTTCGCTGAAGAACACTCCGTTTTATCGTGATGGTTATCTGATTCGCATGAAGACGGATCAGCCGGTTTACGATGACGGAAACCAGGTTCCGTTGAACTTGAGAGGTTACAACGGAGTTGACGATTTTCTGACGGCTTATGCGCCGGGCAGCACATACGGCGAATGGCTTCCGGGAACGGCGAAGAAAATTCCGGCTGGGGCGACCATTCGCTTTCAGGTTCATTACTCGAAAGTCGCCGGCAGCGAGCAGAAAGACCGTTCGATGATCGGTTTGGTCTTCGCCAAAGAACAGCCGGAAAAGATGCTGAAAACGCGCGCCGTGTCGAACATCTTCTTTCAGATTCCGGCGGGCGCTGAGCGCCATCAGGTCACGGCAATCTGGAAAACATATGTTGATGTCACGCTTTATTCCTTGCTGCCGCACATGCACTATCGCGGCGCGGCGATGGAATACAAAGTCATTTATCCCGACGGAAAATCTGAAGTGCTGCTGAACGTCCCGAATTACAGTTTCGCGTGGCAGATGTCTTACGACCCGAAAAAGCCGATCAGGATTCCGGCGGGAACGACGATTCGGGTCACGGGTTATTTCGACAACAGCGCCAAAAACAAATATAACCCCGACCCGTCAAAAATTGTTCGTTACGGCGAACCGACCTACGACGAAATGATGATGGGCTTTGTGGATTACGTGGCCGAAAAACCTGTGCAGCTTGCGAAGGTTGATCCCAAAGTCTTCGACGAATACGTCGGCAAATATGATTTCGGAAATAATCGCCCGTACTTCGTGACCAGAGAAGGCAACAGGTATTTCGGCCAGGCTCCCGGCAATCCTAAACGTGAACTGTTTGCGATTTCTACGTCCAGGTTTTCGATTCCTGAGGTGGAATCACAAATCACTTTTGTCAAAGATGACAAGGGCGAAATTACAGAACTGGTTTATGAGCAGAACGAACGAACAGTTCGCTGCAAAAGAGTGAAAGACGCCGCAGCCAGCAGCGGCCAGCAATAGTTTTCCTCGCAAGACGACGAATATCGCATAGACAAGCTCGTCCGCTTTCGGAATTGTTCAATCCCGGAAGCGGACATTTTTCTTCAGCCGCAATTCACACTGGAAGAGCAAATTCACCGCAGTCAGCAATTACCCTCAGCTATCTGATGGCACGGCGTTTGGATTGTTCTCTATAGATCAAATTCAACAAGAACTGCTCGAGTTATCTTTCTGCGCCTTGATGCGGTGCAATAGTTTGCCGCCGTCGGGCAAGATGCTCGCGCTCCCAAATTTTCCCAGGAGCAAGCTATGAAAATGCTATGGCAGGATTTGCGCTATGGATTGCGAATGCTGATGAAAAAGCCGGGCTTCACTGTAATTGCGGTGCTGACTTTGGTGTTGGGCATTGGCGCGAACGCGACGATTTTCAGCGTTGTTTATGGCGTTTTGCTGCGCTCGCTTCCATTCCGTGATGCCGACCGAATTGTCACCGCCTGGGAAAACAACGCCAAAGACGCAATCGAGCGCGATGATGTTTCTCCGGCGAACTTTCTGGATTGGAGCGAGCGCCAGCAAGTCTTTGAGGAATTGGCCTTCGCCAATCCCTGGAGCTTCGATTACACAGGCTCAGGCGAACCGGAATCCATTCAATCGTCGCTGGTCACGAAAAACTTCTTTCAAATTCTCGGAGTCGGCGCATTGCACGGGCGCACGTTCCTGCCGGAGGAATACGAGCAGGGAAAGAACCAGGTGGTTTTGTTGAGTTATGGCATCTGGCAGCGGCGATTTGGCGGCGATCAGAAAATCATCGGGCAAAAACTGGTTCTGGATGATCAGCCGTTGACGGTGGTTGGAGTGATGCCGCCTGATTTCAAGCTGTTTTTGTTCGAGACGCCCGAAGAGATGTGGGGACCGCAGGTCATCAATGAAGGGTTGAGGCAGCAGCGAAAAGCCACTTACCTGAAAGTCATCGGGCGGCTGAAGCCCGGCGTCACCATCGCACAGGCTCAGGATGACATGAACAAGATTGCTGCCCAGCTTGCCAGCGAATATCCGAATACAAATTCAGGCTTGGGCGTGACGTTGGTTACATTGCCCGATCACGTCAAAGGAAAATGGCGTCTGGCGTTGTGGGTGATGTTCGGCGCGGTCGGATTCGTTCTGTTGATTGCCTGCGCCAACGTCGCCAACCTGTTGCTGGCTCGCGGCAGCGAGCGCGAGCGCGAATTCGCGATCCGTTCGGCGATAGGAGCGGGTCGCCATCGTCTGATTCGCCAACTGTTGACCGAAAGCATGCTGCTGGCAATTGTCGGATGCGGTGGCGGGTTATTGCTGGCCGTCTGGCTGACTGATTTGATCGTTACTCTGAACCCCGGCAATATCCCGTGCATGGAGGAAATCAGCATGAACGC
>CAYRQB010000004.1:0-48033 GCA_964426025.1 uncultured Heliomicrobium sp. | reverse complement strand
CTCCGCCAGCGTTTTGTGATTTCCGATGTATTCGACCGTCTGATTCACCATTGCCTGTAATCTTCTTTGATCCACACGAACTGAGCAAGCTGACCGGAAAATCTTTTTCGGGGCTGTAACCTTTTGCCCTGTTGGTTCGTGATGAAGTCGGAAAACGAAATTGCGCCAAAGGAGGAAAACGTGAGCAATAAAGTAATCATCATCGGCGGAGGGCTGGCCGGTTTGACCGCTGCAAACTTTGCGGCAAACGCGGATTGCGAAGTTACGCTGTTGGAAAAATCGCATTTGGTTGGCGGACGAGCGACGACAACAAACAAGAACGGCGTTCTTTTCAATCTGGGGCCGCACGCGCTTTATCGCAGCGGTCAGGCTTACCAAATACTGAGCGAACTCGGAATCGAATTCAGCGGAGCGGTTCCAAAAGTAAACGGCAGTCTGGCAATCAAGGATGGGAAGAAGCACATCCTGCCCGCCGGATTTCAGACATTGCTGAAAACCAGCCTGCTGGATTTTCGAGCGAAGTTCGAAGCCGCTCGTATGCTGGCGACCTTGCCGAAAATTGATCCGGCGATGTTTGATCATGCGACCGTCCGCGAATTTCTGGAAAAAGAAATTCGCAATCCTGACGCTCGACAATTGGTGCAGGCGTTCTTTCGCGTGGGGACTTACGCCCACGATCCTGAGCGGCAAAGCGCAGGCGCGGCGCTGGCTCAGTTTCAAATGGCGCTCAAATCAAGCGTCGTTTACCTGGACGGCGGATGGCAAACCTTGATTGACGGTTTGCGGTCGAACGCCGAACAAGCAGGCGTGAAAATCATCACCGAAGTTCGAGCAGCAAAGGTCGAGCGCGATCAAAGCGGCGGGGTTACCGGCGTCAGATTGGCGGACGGAAATTTCCTACCGGCTTCATCCGTCATCATCGCCGCCAGCCCAAACGAAGTCAGCGGATTGATCGAAGGCGTTGAAAAGACTTTGCTCGGCGAATGGACGCGAAAAACCATTCCGGTCAAAGCCGCCTGTCTGGACATTGCGCTGAAGTCTTTGCCAAAGCCTGAAAATAACTTTGCGCTTGGAATTGATCAGCCGCTTTATCTGTCAGTGCATTCGGCGACGGCGAAACTTGCGCCGACAGGCAATGCAGTCATTCACGTAGCCAAATATCTGGGTTCGGAAAATCCCGCCGACCCGAAAGCAATCGAACATGAACTGGAAGAATTGCTCGATCTGGTTCAACCCGGCTGGCAGGCGTTGGTCATCGAACGACGCTTTATGCCTTCGTTGACGGTCAACCACGATCTGGCTGCGGCTGAACACGGCGGATTAAGCGGCAGAGCTGGCGTCGAAGTCCCTGACATAAAAGGTTTGTTTCTGGCCGGAGATTGGATTGGCGCTGAAGGTTGGCTGGCCGATGCCAGCGCGGCAAGCGCAAAACTGGCGGCGGAATCGGCAATCAAACAGACTCGCGAAATCGCTTCGGCCAAAGCCGCAGCCTAAATCGGGACAAGCAACATTGAGACACTTTTTTTGACAGGATGAACAAGATTTGCAGCGGGATTTACAGGCTCGTCAAATCCAGCAAGGTTCCCAGCAGGTTTGAGTCTTGTTCATCCTGAAAAAAAATCATGTAAATCCTGTTTCAAAGTTTTTTGCTTTGATTTAGTTCCGAACCGATTATGAAAGCGTCAGTGGCCAGAATTTAGGAATCAACCAGAGAGCCAGAATGGCCAACAACAGATCAAGGACTAAACCCATTCGCACAAAGTCCTTGAAGCGATAACCGCCTGGTCCGTAAATCATCAGGCTGGTTTGATATCCGATTGGCATGGCGAAGGCTGCGGTGGAACCGAAGGTGATCGCCGCAATCAGCGCCGTTGGATTCAAATTCAATTTTGTCGCAATCGTAATCGCAATCGGCGCCAGCAGCGGCACGGTTCCGCTGTTGGACATAAATTCGGAGATGATGACCGCCGCCAGGAAAAAGCCCGCCAGAATAACGAAGGGGCTGGCGATGTCCTGCAGCTTCAGCAGCGAATCTGCCAGCACAGTCGTCAAACCTGATCGTTCCAGCGCCGCGCCAAGCGCCAACGAACCGGCCAGCAGAAAAACTATGCTCAGATCAATCGCCTGATAAGCTTCGCGCGGACGCAAACAACCCGTCAGCATCAGCACTGCACAACCGGCAGTGGCGGCGGTGATGATGGGCATAACGCCGAACGACACAAGCGCGATGACGCCCACCAGCGTCAAAATCGTGATCACCAGTTTTCCGGTTCGCGGCACGGAAACTTCCGGCGTGCCGATGACCAAAAATCCCAGCGCGTCATCCAATGCCTTCAGCGATTGCATGCTGGTTTCCACAGCCAGAACGTCACCGGCTCTGAGCGGAGTTGTTGAAGGCCGTCCGGTGGCGGTTCCACGGCGGCGCAATGCCAGCACAACTGTGTTGAACCGTTCGGCAAAGCGCATTTGCTTGAGCGTTTGCCCAATCAGGTTTGAAGAACTCAGCACCACGACTTCCGCCAACAACTTATTCTCCCCTTCAGTCTTTTGACCGTCTTTCTTATCGTCTTCAGGGCGGTGAAGCTCAAGCTCTCCCAGATTTGCCAGCGCCATCACCTTGTTGAGCGGCCCGCGCACGCGTAAAGAATCGCCGGAAATAAGCAATGGATGAGGCCCGCTCAGACTGAGGCTGCGACCGACGCGGCTCAAATCCAGAAGCTCCAGATCGAAATCACGCTCAAAACTTTCGGCGCTGACTTCACGTCCGATCCAGGACGAACCTGGTTTGACGATCAACTCAGCCAGATACGGTTCGCTTGATTCAAAAGCTTCCGGCTGCGTCCCGTCGCTGCGCGGCAGAAACCATCGCCCGACCAGCAGCATGTAAGCGAAACCGGCCAACAGCATGGGAAAACCGACCTGGCCGAGTTCAAACATTGAAAAGCCCGGCAAGCCCTGGCTTCGCGCGTATTCGTGAGCAACCAGATTGGTTGAAGTTCCGATCAGTGTGCACATGCCGCCAATCGTCGCGGCGTGCGACATCGGCATCAACACGCGTCCGGGACTTGCTCCTGTCCGGCGACAGACATCCAACACGACGGGAATGAAAATCGCGACGGCTGCTGTGTTGTTGATGAAAGCAGACATTCCGCCAATCGCCACCATAATGACGACCGTCAACAGAAGTTCGGAATGTCCGATGGGAGCAAGTATGCGGCGCGCCAGAAATGAAAGCGCGCCAGTGCGTTCGATGCCCGCCGACAGAACCAGCACCGCGGCGACGGAGATGGTGGCCGGATGACTGAAACCGGCGAATGCTTCCGAAGGTTGCAGAATGCCTGTCAACAACAACGCCAGCATTGCCAGCAAAGCCGTCACGTCCGGCGGCAGTTTTTCGGCGATAAAACTGTAGACGGCGGCAATCAAAATGATCACCGTCATGACAGCCTTGAATGTGAGAGCAGTCAAAGTGAAATCAGGCATATTCAAGCCGAAGTTGTCGCTCTTTTGATTTTCAGTTCCCCGCTGCGAATGTGCAGATCACGCTGCGGGAATGGTATTTCGATGCCATGCTGTTTGAATTTGTCGAAGATGGCGAAATTCAATGAACTGTACAAAACCAGTTTCCTATGAACATGATTTTTATTCCAAACGCGCAGGCTGAAATTCAAACTGCTGTCGCCGAATTCGCGAAAACAGACATCCGGTTTCGGATCATCAAGCACGTCAGGATTTTCCCTGGCCGCTTCCAGCAGCAGTTTTTCAACCAGACGGACGTCGCTGCCGTAAGAAACGCCGACAGGGATTTCAAATCTGACTTTGGAATCAGTGTATTTCCAGTTGATGACGGTTTCGGAAATGAAATTTGAATTGGGGACAATCACCGCAATGTTGTTGTTTGTCACGACGATTGTGCTGCGAGCGCCGATTTCAACCACATCGCCGTCAACATCGCCGACCACGATGCGGTCGCCGATCTTGATTGGCCGTTCAAAAAGTATGATCAGCCCGCTGATGAAATTGCTGGCGATATTCTGCAAACCGAAACCGACGCCGATGCCGACCGCGCCGGCAATCACATTCAAGGTCGTCAGATTGATTCCAACCGATTGCAGAATGATCAGCAATCCGACCAGCAAGGCCAGGTAACGCGTGATCGAACCGATGGCCTGTCGCGCGCTGACATCCAGTTTCGTGCGAACAAGCAATCGTTCAACCAGAAGCTTTTTCAATCTGCCGGTGAAATACACCAACAGCAGCAGGAGAATCAGAAATTGAATCAAAACCATCAAAGTGATTTCCGTGTCCCCAAGTTTCATCATCGGGTAACGCAGAATCGTTACTACCCTGTCAATCAACTGCGATAAATCCATTTTGTCTTCTCCTATGGTCTGTCATTACTGTTATCGTTTCTCTTCATTCGCTGAGCGCAATTTATTGAATCCCTCCTGTGCGCGTTCAATCGTATCGCTGCGCAATTCACGCTCGTATTGCACATCGAAAACATGAGACCGAACGATCAGCCGGGCGTTTGAATCGCCCGACTTCAAAACATCAACCAGAACCTCGACAGGCTGATGGATGGAGATATAGGGCGAAACGGCGGCGGCTTCGAAGGCGATCTGTTTGGCCTCGGCCAGATTGCATCCGGCTGGCAACGGCAGTTCGGTCGTCACCAAACCTTCCATTCGCCCCAGGCTGGCATTGACGACGGCTTGACGTAACACCTCCGAATTGGGAACCGCAACCAGCGATCCATCGCCGTTCGAAACGTGAAAAGAACGCAAGCCTATGACTTTCACTTCGCCCTGATGAGGACCGATCGTGACGCGGTCGCCGATTTGAAACGGACGCTCGAACAGAATCACTATGCCGCCGATCAAATCCCGCAACAACGGCTGCGAAGCGACTCCTGCGGCGATGATGACTATTGCCATCAACGCGACAGTGGCCAGCATTGATTGCACGAAAATTCCCGTCACCAGGCCAACCACTAAAAACCACAATCCGAAACTGATGAAAGGCGTCATTCGGCGCAGGCGTTCGGCCTGAACCGATTTCTGTTTGCCGATGCGCGCCGCAAACAAAACGATGACTCGATTGATCAGATAACCGAGCGTTAAGACCAGCAACGATAGAACTATTTTCCAGAAGGTGAACGATTGCGCCAGCTTGTCCAGTTCGTGCCGCAGGCTCGCAGACGTTTGTCCGGGTTCGTCGCCCGCGGGTTGCGATTCCTGCACAGGCGCGATTGCAAGCGATGGAGTCGGTTGCGGAGACGCCGCTTGCTCAGGACTCTTAACCGGCGTCGGTTGTTCGGTGGCGGTTGGCGCAGGCGTTGGCGAAGTCTGCGGAACGGATGCTTCATCTGTCTTCTCCGCCGCCGGAGTCGCAGTGGGCGTCGGCGATGGCGTCGGCGTCGCTTGCGGCGGTTTCTCGCCCTGCTTTGGTTCGGATTGCGCCTGCGCGGGTTTCCTGGGCGTGGGAACAGGTTCGCCCTGAACCGGCTTCTTCGCTTGTGGCGTCGGAGTGGGTTTTCCCTTCTCCTGCGGCTCTGCTTTCTCCTTCGATTGTTCCTTCGATTGCGGCGACTGTTCTGATTCTTCCTGTTCACGCTCAGGAGGATTCGATTGAGCCAAGACAACACAGGGCGTCAACGCCAGCGCGATAACCGCCATAACGCAGATCAGAATCAAATTTTTCTTCGACCCGTTCGACATTGAATTCACCTGATTCACGGCAGAATGTTCGCGGCCTTCAGTTCTTTGGTCAGCGGCAGGTAAACCACTCGACTGATGGCAAACCTTTCCTCGCCTTTTTCATTCGTTTCGCTGGTCAACAGATTGATGTTCATCAAATGCGACAGCACGGACAAACTGGTGTCAACTTCTGTGCGAAGAATCCGCGCGTGTTCGACCGCCGTCAGATTGCCGTGCTGGATGATCAGGCTCAGAGTCAGCAAATGAGTCACAGGCATTTCGCGCAGAAAATCGAATCGCAGAGGTTTAAGCGGGTTGACGATCAAATCGTTGCCACTCAATTCGGCCAGCGATTTCAGCCAATAAAAGATGGCGGAAAGAATGTTGCCTTCCGAAGCTCTGGCCAGCGATTCGAAGTACGCCTCGCTTAACATTTCCTGTTGTTCGTCGTCATCGCTCTGCCGGAATTTTCGTCTTTGTTGCATGATTTCATCCGGCATGAAACGCAGACCGAAACCGCTGACGCGATGGCGAGCCAGAATCACCTGTTCCAGTTCGTTGCCGTCAAGATTTTCGGTGTTGACGACGAAAGTAAAGCTGTCGGCAATGCGCAAAATCATGTTCAGATAACTCCAGGCGTATTTGCGCATGGAGATGATCCATAAAACCTGATGGCTGGTGCGCGCAATCAGCAGGAGCAGCTTTTTCAGCGTCGCAAATCCGCCGACTTCGCGCTGGTAAAGTTGATGCGCGTCTTCCAGAACGATCACCGCGCGCTGTCCCAATTCAAGCAGGCGCGGTTGCAATTCGTCCAAAGTTTTCACTCGCGGCAATCTGAGCATTCGCGCCAGTTCGCGCGCCAGCAATGATTCATCAGTTGCCGTCTGAGTAAATCGTTTGCTGTAGATTCGAAAACCTTTCAGAGTTTGTTCAATCGCCGCATTGATCAGGCTGGTTTTGCCGCTGCCCAGTTCGCCGATCACAGCCACTGCGCAGGGCATTCCCTGTTGCCAGCGGTCTCTGGCGGTTTCAATCAAACTCATTTCTTCTTCGCGAGCGACCAGCAAATCAGCCGATTCCAGCGGGCTGATGTCGTAAAGTTTTCGGTAAATGAACGGCAAACGGCCAAGCGCTTCCTGATCCAGTTTGGCTTGATCGTAAATTGACAGAACTTCAGCGGGCGAAAACCGCTGCAATCCCAGCGTGGATTTCAAATCCCTGACCACTTCGCGGCTGAGCGGCGCGAAACGTTCGTGCAGATGACGCCATCCTTCAGCAATCTGTTTACGCGAATGATCGAATAAATGCCCGGCGCGGGCGATCAGCAATTTCTGCCTGAGCGCGGCCTGTTCTTCAGCTCCGGCCTGTTGAAAGGCCACAGCCTCAACCTCGCGCATGCGCACGTCCACGCGCGATAGTATCTGTTCGTAAACCTGTTCCTTCAGACGCGCCAGTTTTTCCAGCGCCGAATCCAGGCGGTTGACGGCCATCTGCAATCCGTTGAGTGCCAGTTCTCTGGCATGCGAAAGATCGGGCGAAGCCTGCGGCTGTTGCGCCGAGCGTTCACATTCGCTGGCCGCGACTCGCAAATTGAAACTGATGATCTGGCTGGCTTCGTTGACCGTGCGGATCGAACCGTCAACCTGTTCAAACATCATTCGATTGACTTCGCCCAGATCGCGCGCGATTTTCGTTTCCAGCCACGAACGCGCAATCGAGCGCATCGGCACGCTTTTCAACTTGGGTTCCGACGGCATTTGACCGTAATCCGAAATCTGTTCCAGTCCCTTTTCGTCAAGTATCCGATACCTTTCAGGAAGTTCGTTGGCCAATGCCGAAAACCGCTCCAGCATGACTTCAATCAAGGCGTTGAGCGGGCGACTTTCGCGCATTCGCGACAATTGCGGCAAAGTCTGTTGGCGAATGAAATCGCAAGTCTCGTCGCGCTCTTTGACGATTATTTCTTTGACGGCGTCCGAACCGGCCTGAGATTCAAATGCGGAAACCAGCGCCGCGCGGCTTTTTTCGCATTGCTCTTTGGCGGCAACCAGGCCGGAAGTCAGACTCGCGTCAATGCTCTTCAGGACGTTGAAAACCGTTTCGTCCGCAGACAGGCTGACCTGATCCATCAACCTTATCGCGTCCAGATGCTGCTTGTATCCGTCGGCCAGACCTGTGGCGTAACTCTTCCAGACTTCGCCGGATTCCGCGATCAATTGTTGAGTTTTTTCATGCATCGGAAAACCATGTGCGATTGCCTCGACTGCCAATCATGGTTTGAATATCGTTTGAATCAAACTTTCGGCAGGCGAAAACGGCGACGCGGCAATTCGAAAGTTCCCGCCAACGACAATGCTTTGAGCATTTCGCCATAAACTCCTGAGAACGTAGTGGTCATTTCCTTTTTGACTGCTTCGCGAAACTGTTCCTGTTCGGCCAGCGCGGATTCAAACTTTTTCTGCAATGACTCGATTGATTCCCGAATCACGCCGCCCAATTTTTCAGCAGTTATTCCTTCGCCGCTATTTTCTTCCAACATGGAGATGATCGTTTCATATTGCCGGTCAATGAAATCAAAACTGCGGCGACTGCTTCGCAGCGCGGCCAGCGGTTGCGCGTAAACCAGATTCGCCATCCGATTCAATCGCTGCGGCAACAATCCGGCGCAGTAATATTTCGCCAATTGTGTGAACAGCACATCGCGCGTCAATTCCGATTTCACGTTGAACAATCGGCGCAACGATCTGCGGTTTCGTTTCAGCATTTTGACGAAGCGAATGTAAAGTCTGTCGTCAATCGAAGCTTCGAATCTTTCATCTTCCTGAACTACAACTATGCTATCGGGCAATTTTTTGTGAATCGCCGCCAGACCGTCGAACAACTTTCTGAATGAGTCCTCAATTTTCGCCTGCTCGTCGGATTTCGCCATTGCTTCTGTTTCCTTTCGCGTCCATTCGGAAAAGGCAATGCGATTTTTCCTGACGCAGTGAATCAGTTTCTGCGCCTTTTCGATGGCGAAGCTTTCTGATTCCTGGCTCAGATGATTGAAAGATTGCAGTGTCTGTTCGCGCATGCGAACGATGAAATCACGCCATTGATCCGCCTGGGGCGAGACCAGGTTTCGTTCGCCCTGCTCTTGCAAAGCCACCAACCGCGAACGAACAGTCAGCGCAGCTTCGTTCAGTTCGGCGGATTCAAAGTGCGGTTCGGGCCATCCGGATTCCGCAAGCCTTGCCAACCCGACGTCGCTTTCATCCTGATCAGCGGATTCAACCTGTTGCATTGCTGATGCGGCTTCGCGTTTTTCAATTGTTTCTCCGGCTCGCGTCAGAGCGGCCTTGAACGTGATCGGCCCAAGAATCAGATTCAGACCGATGGTTCCCAGCACGACGGTTTTGATTTCGCCGCCAAGCTGGGGCAGGTTGTTTTCAACTATGGTGGAAAGCCCCAACACCACGCCAGCCTGAGAAATAAAACTGAGCCAGGCGTTGCTTTTGATGGCGGAGCTTTCTTTTGCCAGCGTCACCGCGATTCGCGTTCCGGCAAAGATGGCGACGATGCGCACCGCCACCAGAATCAACGCAACCAGCCATACCTGACGCAGAGCGTTCAAATCCAGGCCCGCCCCTGCAATCGAAAAGAAAACGACATAAACCGGCAGCGAAACCTCTTCGACCGGATGAATGAATTCGTCACCGTACTTTGAAAAATTCTGGACGACGAATCCGGCGACGATGAAAGTAAGCAGAGCTTCCAGATGAAAACGTTCGGCGATGAAGGTGTTGAGAAAGATCATCGCGATGATGAACAGCCACATTTCGGCGTGAACGAATCGAATGTAGGCGATGATAATGACGCCGAGCAGCGCGCCAACCGTGACCGACAACAAAAGCTCTTCGCCGACCGTCAGCAGAACCGACGAATCGAAGCTGGCTCCGGCGGTCGAAAAAAGTTTGGCCAGTGAAATCGCCAACGCCAGCAGCACAACCATCACCACGTCTTTCGCCACAGCCACGCCCAGCGTGATGTCGCTGAGCCTGCCGCGCGATTGCGTTTCGTTGATGACCGCAATCGTGGCCGCAGGCGAAGTGCCGACGGCCAAAACTCCGAAAATCATTCCCACCGACAACACCAACGGAGCGGACGCGCCAGCCAGAAAAGGAATCAGCGGACGAGCGGCAAATACTGTGGCCGTGACGGCAATCAGAATCAGCGAGCCTTTGACCAGAGTAATCCAACCCAGACTGCGAGCGACAGCCTTCAAACTGTCCAGCTTCATTTCGGCTCCGGCAGTCAGCGCAATCAGCGCCACTGCCAGGCTGTTGATCAGTTTGATGTCTTCGACCACTCCGACGGAAAAAAGGTTGATGACATACGGACCAAACAACAATCCGGTGACGATGTAACCGGTGATTTTCGGCAGTTTGAATTTACCGGCGATTTCGCCCAGCGTGTACGCCGCCAGCAAAACGAATCCGAGCGCGGCCAGCGATTTCGGATGAAAAGCCGAATCTTCCGCCAGTTGCAAATATGGCAGGGCGGACATCAGCAAAAACAGCAGGGCAACGATGACTAATCTGCGCATGCATTTTCTCCATCCTTCATCCGGTCACCTCGATTTCGCGCGCTCCGGTCAGCAGGTCTTTCAGCAATTTGGGGCTGACGAATTCATTGATGACAACCGACACCAACACGCAAGCGGCGACAATCTGCGTGAACTGGTTTTGATAAACCTGCTGATAATTGACAAGCATGGCGACGGCCACCACTCCCTGCGACAACAATCCGCCGCCGACATTTCGCAAAACCGCAACTGGCTTTTCGGAAGTTTTCCAGGAAAGATAACCGCCAAGATATTTTCCCGCCGAACGCAGCAGCAGATAACCCGCCACCAGAGCCGCAATCCAAAACCATCGGTGATGGTATTTCATTTCCCAGGCGGCTCCGGCAAAAACCAGAAGCACGACGTAAAGCGGATGTTCGAAAGGTTGCAGAACTTCCAGCAATCGCCGCCTGATCCGCGAAGTGTTGGCCAGCATCACGCCCAGAACCAGATTGATGAACAACGGAGACAACCGCAGGTAATAAGCGGTTCCGCTGGAAAAAATGACAATGCCGATCAACGCCAACCGCAATTTTTCCGCGCTCTGTTCGCGTCCAAGGAAGAGATAAAACAGAATGCCAAGCGCTATGCCAAAACCCAGACTGACGGCCACCCATTCCGTTCGCGTCAGCGGGCGAATGCCGCTGGTCTGCCCCGTGTGAAAAAGACAAAACATCAACCCGAACAAAACAATGCCGAGCAGAGAATCGAACCAACCGGCGAATTGCAATAAATCCGAAACCTTGCCTTGAGCGCCATAATGTTCTTCCAGCCCGCGAATCGCCGGTTGAGCCGAAACGGCGGCGGTCGTCGCCAACGCCAAAGCCGCCGGAGCCACCGCCATCAATTTGTCCGATCCGATCAGACCGCCCGACATCAGATACCAGAACAGCGCGGCGAACACGCCTCCGACCAACAGAAAAGTGATCAACATTTCCATCGAAGCGACGCGGTAATGTTCCGGCGGCGCTTCGAATAAGCCGCGAAAGCGCAGTTGCAAACCCGCGATCAAGCCGATGGAACCCAACGCCAGGCTCATCACCGGCAACAGTTGTTCGACTACTTCGCGCGTCATTAGGTTCGTCACCTGCGGCCCGACCAGCACGCCCAGAATGATGTATTCCACGCCTGACGTGAAAAAGTAACGGGTCTGCAACTTCCCTATCAGGTAATGCGCGCTCAGATAACCGACCACCAGAATTGCCAACAGTTCCAGAATCGTGATCATAGATTTTTTTCAAGACTGTGCTGAACCCCTGGAAGTTGCGGATTCGGCCTCCGCCGGTGAAATCTCTTCGTCCGTTTGCGCCAATTGTTGATCCAGCTTTTCGTTCAATTCCAAATTGACGGATTCCGAAATCAATCCTTCGCGCAACAGCAAAGTCAGCCGCGCTTTTTTCTCGTTGATCAAATGGCGCTCGACGCGGCGAATTTGCTGTTGTTCGATTTCCTCTATTCCGACATCCATTTTTTCTATCTGCTCTCGCAACTGCTGGCGGCTTTGTTCCAGCGAATCACGCAGTTTCCGGTAAACGCGTTCGGTGACCATGCCTCGATTGCGCATGTTGTCCAGTTCGGCCTCAGCCGCGGCTTCGGCCAGCGTTTGTCCGTGGAGCAATTCATACTCTTTCATTCGCGGATCGAGCGCAGTCAATTTCAGCCATTTGATCAGCGGAGAGATCGTCAGTCCCTGAGCCAGCAAGCTGAAAATCACAGTGCCGAAAATCAGAACGACGAGTTCGGTGCGTCCGGGCAAATCTTTCGGCAGACTCAGCACCAGCGCAATCGAAAGCGATCCGCGCAATCCGCCCCACAACATAACGTGTAGCCATCGGAAAGGAATGCGTTCGCCAAACCGATTGGCTATTGGAATCAAACCGTAAACCGAAACCATTCTGCCCGCCAGCATTGCTGCGACCGCCCAGGCGATTGTCCATTTGTTTTCCAGCAGGGTTGGCAATTGCACTTCCAGACCGATCAGCAGAAAGACCAGCGAGTTGACGACAAAGGCCGCGTATTCCCAGAACGAATTGACTGCGACCTGAGTGGTCGGTGACATTCCACGCTGTCGTCCGTAATTGCCAAGTATCAAACCAGCGGTCAGGACGGCGATGACAGGAGAAACGTGCATGCTTTCGGCCAGCAGAAACGATCCGTAAGCGACAATCGTCGTCAGCGTGATTTCCAACAGGTGATCGTCGAAATAAGAAGTCAACACCGAAGCGATGATGCCGATGATCGCGCCGACGGCCAGACCTCCGAAGACGACCAGAGAAAATTCGCGCAATGAATGCAAAGCCAGTTCGCCCGTCGTTCCGGCAGTCGTCCCGATGACAATGCCCAGAATGATGCGGAAGACCACAACCGCAGTGCCGTCGTTGAACAGGCTTTCGCCTTCGATGATCGTCGTCAGCCGCTTCGGCGCTCCGAGTTTTTTGAACAGCGCCAGCACCGACACCGGATCGGTCGCCGAAATCATCGCGCCGAACAACAATGCGGGCGGCCAGGCCATACCGATGCCGTAATGCAGCACCGCGCCAATCACGCCAACGGCGATGGAAACGCCGACGATTGCCAGCGTCAGAATCGGCAGAAGGTTTTCCCGCAGATGATCGAACTTCAAATTCCAGGCCGCTTCAAACAGCAACGCCGGCAGGAAGATCAGCAGAATCAGTTCCGGCGAAATATGAACCACCGGCAGAAAATGCATCGGGCTGATGACCAGTCCGATGATCACCAGCGCCAGCGTGTACGGCACGCGAATCCATTTCGTCGCCATCGCCACGCCGGAGGCAATCAACAACAGAGTGATAAATACCGTAATCGTAAACAGAGTTTCGTTCATCCCAAAGTCCCGCTTTTAGTCGCTTCGGTTTTCGGTTTGGCAAAACGCGGATTGCGTCCGGAGTAATCTTGCTGTTTGGCGACGCGATCATTGATCCATTCAATCACCGCCGCGTACCCCAGACTTTCAGGATCGTGGCGAAGGTAATTCGGCACAACCGCAAGCACGTGAAACCCCTGTCGAAGCTGGAAGGTCAACGTCGGATCGCGAATTTCGCCGCGTATCACCTTAATGACATATTCTTCGGCGGTCAGATGATCGGCGTGGCGATGATAATTCCGCAGACGCGCTCCGGCGCGAATTCGCAGCAGCCCCAGCCGCCTGACCAGTTCGCGACGCGCGCGATAAAGTTTTTGGCCGATGCCTCCTCCGCGAAATTTCGGATGCGTCATGACCTCAGCGCCATAAAGCGTGCGCCCGCGCTGAGGATCGTGATTGGTGAACATTCCAGAGTCGGTGAAATCGCGCCAGCTTGCATTCATTTGGTAATCGTCCCAGAGGATGATCAAGCTGGCCGCCATTCCGACAATTCGATTGGCGTCTTCATCAACCGCCACGAACTGCCCTTCCGGGAAAACTTTCAAATGAGAGGTGAGTTGCGCTTCAGACCAGGGCGCGGATTCCCTATAAACTGTTCCGGTCATTTCAATGATTCCCGCAAAATCTTCCGGACGCGTGTTGCGGATGATTACATTTGTCTTCTGCTCGCTCATACCTTCACCACTTCGGGCTGTGCCACCAGCGCCGCCGTGCGATTGCTGTCCAGCAGCGGCAAAACCGTCCCCGATGCTCGCGTGTCCGCAATCGTTTTCAGGTTCAGTTCGCCGATGACCATCATCTCCTGATTGAAATTTCCTTCGGCCAGAATTCCGTCGCGCGAAAAGGCGAAATCGCTGGGCGTCAGAATCGCCGCCTGTCCGTAATTCAACGAAACCGCCGGAACCATCGGCAACGAACCGACCGTCGGCGAGTGAATGACATACATCTGGTTTTCAATCGCTCGGGCGTGAGCGCAATAACGCACGCGGAAAAATCCCTGACGGTCGTCGGTGCAACTGGGCACGATCAGAATGTTCGCTCCGCATCGAGCGGCGGCGCGAGCGATTTCAGGAAATTCCACGTCGTAACAGATGGCAATCGCCAGACGGCCAAAATTTGTCTCGAACACTTTCAACTTTTCATGCGGCGTGATTATCCACTCTTCGGATTCAAATCGAGTCATGTGCATTTTGCCCTGCACACCGTATTCGCCGGTCGGTCCGAAAAAGAAGCATTGATTGTTGACGACGCTGGATCCGTTTTCCATCGTCGGAATCGTTCCGGCGGCAATATACAGTTTAGTTCTTCGCGCCATGTCGCTCATCATTTCAATGAAGCGCGGAACCTGTTTGGCCAGATCGCGAATCTGTTCGCGAATCGGTCTTTTGACATTGCCCAGCGTCAGCAACTGAATGGTGAAGTATTCAGGAAAAACCAGCAGATGGCATTTGTAATCAGCAGCCGTGTCCACCAGCGATTCCACCTGATCGCGAAATTGTTCGAAGGTTTGCACCGGACGAATGAAATATTGCAGCGTTCCTACTCGAATGCGTTCCAATTATTGTCCCTCCTTTGTAAACGTCCGGGGCAATCCGGCGGATCGCCCTGCCATTCCTTAGCTTTTGCCATTGGCCTGACAGGCCTCTGTTTCACCCTAATTTGTATAAGTAAAAGGTTGCTGTCATCCAGGTCAGCAGAATGCCCCAGGCATCAGCCGACAGATACATATATTTCCTGTTGGTTTTGTAAGTTAATCCGATGACGGTTATCGCCGTCATGACAATCGCGGCGATTGAAGTAATCAAGTGCGAATCCGAAACCACATTGAGCAACGGCCCTGATGTGTACATCAGATCGCTTAATGCCAGGATCGCGATATTGAAAAGATTACTGCCCAGCACATTGCCGAAGGCCAGATCAACCGCTCCGATTCTGAGCGCAGCGATTGAAACGACAACTTCCGGCAAGGAAGTCGTAACGGCAATGAAGATGCTGCCGACGAAGCTGCGTTCCAAACCGGTGATCTTTGCAATCTCTTCTCCCAGATACGGCAACCATGTCGCCGCGCCGATGATGACCAGAGCAAACAGAGAGTATCGCAAATACGCCTGCTTCATGGTCATCTCTTCGGGGCGAGTCTCGAAAACCTCTTCGAAGAATTCCGCCGCGCGCTTCTTTTCGTAAAGGAAAATCAACCTCATCGCAATCACATAAACCAGCAGGAAGACAATGCTGTCTACACCAATCCAGCCGATTCGCGGGACTTTCGTTCCCAGCGCCAGACTCATACCGACAAGGCCAAGCAGCAAAGTTCCGAAAGCCGCCGTCAGCACTTGTCCGGGCTTGACCTTTGTGACGACCGGTTCAGGCCCGGCCAAACCGTCCAGCAGTGCAATGATCAACAAATTGAATGTACAACTCCCCAAAACTCCGCCCGCCGCAATATCCGGCAGATCGAAAACGATCACAGAACTGGCGCCGGTGATCAATTCCGGCAACGAAGTCACCGTCGCCAGCAACAGAACTCCTATCCAGGTTTTACCCAATCCCGTTTTTTCGGCAATGATGTCGCCGTATTTCGAAAGCTTGCTTCCGGCAATTACAATTGCCAAAGAACATAAAGCAAATTGAATCCAGATCATTCTTCGATCACCTTTACCTGAGTGGTTTTTATCTTCCGCAAAAACAGAAGGCTGAACAGCGAAAACATGCTCATCAAAGCGAAGCTTGCGGCATATCCCGACGTGGCTGCGATTCGACCGCCCGTCCAACCCGCCCACGATTCGCAACCGTTGGTCGCGGCCATAAAAGCGCTGAACTGCGTTGCGCCAACTTTTGAATCCGTCAAATCCATAAACAGCGCGTAAGAAGACGCCGTGAACAAACCGATGAAGAAATACATGCCGGTCAGAACCGCCATCAGCGTAATCTGCCCTGCATTGAAAAAATAATCCGTCGCAGCCAGAGCCAGGATCATCGCCACAAAACCGGCCAGGAAAATAGCGACTGAGCGTGTGCGCCCCCAACGATCGGAAAGTTTGCCGCCGATCAATCCGCCGCCAATCGTTGCCACGACCACCGGCAGAGCAAAGAACCATCCGACGGTATCGCTCGACACGTTGTGGTCAATCAGGTAAGGACCAGCCAGAACACCCGTCGCTTCAAAAGCGGCGGCGGAAACCAGCGCAAATCCTAATCCCAGCCAGGCCGTTCGATGATTGAACGCGCGCAGCAAATTCGCGGCGAAGTCCGTCAGGCGTGTTCGCGATTCTTCAGGTAGTTCAGGCTCTCTGGCAAACAGCAATAAAACCAGCGACGACCAGACGCAGACGATCAAAGCGATCATCACGGTTGCGTGCCCCAGCTTGCTGATCGCCAGCAAGGCGACTCCGCCAAACAGGCTTCGCCCGATCAACATACCGGCTTGCATGCTGCCGTTGATGGTTCCGCGTTGTGACGCGGGCACGACATTCACCGCCAGACCGTCCACGGCCACATCCTGAGTCGCGGCTGAAAAAGCATGAGCCAGCAACAGCGCCTGCCACCATCCGAAATGTTCAGCCGGATCGAGCCGGATGAGCGGGATCAGCGTCAGCCCCATCATCAACTGCGATCCTATTATCCAGATGCGAAAACCCCATCGCCGCGAACCCAACGAATCAACCAGCGGCGCCCACAAAAATTTGAAAGACCACGGCAACACCAGCAACGCAGTCAAACCGGTGATTCGATCAATGGCGACGCCTTCAGTGCGAAGCAGCGTCGGCAACGCCCACCAGATAAAACCTATGGGACCGCCTTCGCTGGCATAAAGCAGCGTGAACAGAGCCACGCGGCCAGTCTGATGTTGAAGCAGATTCACTGTTTCTGAGTATGTGGGAGCGCGAACATCTTTGCTCGCACAGTGTCGTGGGCATCCTGCCCGCCTTGAGATAAAACGTATTTAGCTTTTAAGAAAATAACTTCCCGCGAATCACGCCGATTACGCGAATGAAAAGGATTTTTTACCGGTTTGAGAACCCGCTATCTTGTTGGTCAGGTTGAAGCTATTGAATAGCTTTTTCCAAAGTATCTGCGCTCATTCGCGTCATCCGCGGGAAAAACATTTTCTTGAATTCTATAGCTTCCGAAGCCGGCGATAACCCGAACTCCTGAGAGAACAGTCACCAACCATTACTTCGCCGTTTCAGAAAGCCGCAATCGCAATTGAGCCATGCGCTGCGAATCCGCGCCGGTTTTCGCCTCGATTCGTTTTTTGTCAATCGAATGCTTTGTCGCCAGAAAATCAACCATCGCCTGCGCGCGTTCATCCGCGATCTTCTCGCGCTCGGATTTTTCGGCGTGAACAAGAATTTCCAGACGCAGTTCGGGATGAGCCGTTAAGGCCTCAGCCGCCGCATCCATCGCGCGTTCAGCGTCAGGCGGAAATGCGGACTGGTTGCGCCTGAACGTCAATTGGCCAATCGAAACCGGAAACCTTTCAAATGACACTGAAGTTCCCGGCGCGGTCATCCTTGCCCCGATGTCTTCGGCGATCAATGCCCGTGCATCCGCGCCAATTTCCGTATCGCTCAGATAACTCAGCACGATGCGTGCCGGAGCATTGGCGCTGAGCGAAACGCTGTAATCAATCAATTGGGTCGCGGGGGGCAAACGCACTCCGCGCAAAGCTGATTCCACACCTTGCCAGTAATTCGCCTGCAACTGTGTGACGGTTGGCGGCGCGGGCGGGAGTTTTTCTTCGCGCGCGCGACTGGCCAATTCGGCTGCGGTGGTCGGAATATCAATAAGCTGAAGACTGATCGTATCCGCCGGACGGTTCAATCGCGCCGCCAGCAAACGCGTCCATTCGTTCCGCTCATTCGCCGTGTAAGGTTGATTGGTGAAGACGCGCAGGTACACGGCGAATTTGCCGTTGCGTTCGTTGAATGTGAGCTGATCAATGTCCGAGCGCGCCTGGCCATTGGGCAATCGTCCGAAGTTCTGTTGCCACAATTCCGTGATCGTGCGACGAAGCCGATTGTCACGCCTTTGTTGGTTGTATTCTTCCCGAAGCTGTCCCAGAGAACTGCTGAGCGGAATCAGTATCAACAACAGCGGAACCAGTATCAGTAAAAACCGCGCACGCGCTCCGCCGATTTCCCTGAGCTTTTCAGTCACGCGAAAACGTTCCAGCAATTGACGGACGAATTCGCTTTCCGGGTCCGTGCGACGCCATTCGCGAACTTTTTCAGTCACGGATTTGACGCCGATGTTGACGATCAAAAACACGACCATGGCCATCAGCGATATCGCCACCAGGTTGGTCAGAAAGAGCAAACCGCCGCCAACCGCAACCTTCATGCCGTCGTTGCCGTTGTTGGTCACTGCCAATCCGACGCCGTAACCGACAACGCACAGCGGCGGCATCAGGGCGACGGCAATCGCAACTCCGGGAATCGAAGTCACAATACCTTTGACTTCTTTGCAGGTGGCGATGGAACCAATCGCTCCCGAAAAAAGTGCGACGACCAGATCGAGCGTATTTGGTTGAGTGCGAGCCGCTATTTCCGAAGTCATTTCTCTGAATGGAAGCAGGCTGACCAGCAGCACTGCAAAAATGACCGCCACCAGACAACTCAGCGCCAGATTGGCAGTGGAGCGAATTCCCAGAATCAGATCGCCCGTGGCCAGCGACAAACCTCCGGCCAGAATCGGCCCCATCAATGGCGAAATCAGCATCGCTCCGATGATGACAGCAGGACTGTTGAGCGCCAATCCCAGTGTGGCCACGCCGGATGCGAATATCAGTTGCAACCAGTAACTGGCGTCGCGCAATGTGGCGGCTTTGGAAAGGTCGAGATAAATCTCTTCTTTTCGCTCCAACCTCAGCCCCAAACTGTTCGCGAATCGTCTGCCGAATACCCTGATGATGGTCAGCAATGAGTCGGTCGCAGAACTCAAGGTTTGTTTATCCTGCATATTTGATCTCCACGGATCTTTGAACTACTGAGGTCACGGCGGCGCTTACCTTTGAGCCGGTGAATGCGCCGCCTGCGGTTTGGGAAACCGATTACCGTCAGACTCTTCCTATCACTGTCTGACGGTTTTGAATTGGCAAAATTATGAACTCGGCCATATGTCTTCAATGATCTGTTCCATCATTCTCATTTCCTCATCCGAAATTTTGTTGCCGAAACCAAACAAACCGCCTGAGGCTTTGGCTACGCTGAGACAATCGGAGATCACTTTTGTGCGGTGGAGACTGCGTTGGGCGGGATCAAGCGTTTCCAGAAAAGCTCTGATGATACGCATCGAACGCCGAAAGAATTCGTCTGTTGGTTTTTCGCGCAACCATCCCGTCAACTGCTGATATTCAGGCGTGTCCGGCCAAATACCGCGACGAGCGGCAAGATCAAGAACGCGTTTCCGCTCTTTCTCCGTCACTCCTCCTTCAGCCCAGGCCACTTCAACCAACGGCAGAAGAGGCAAAAGGTTTTCAATCGTCGAGCGCGCATATCCCAGTTCGTACAGATCATTGAGAATGTCTTCGTCCGAGATTCCCGTCTCTTCGGACAAATTGTCTTTTGCCTCAGCTTTCAGCTTGCCCAGCTTCAACAGCAGCGCATCTTCTTTCTCGCGAAAGATTACTTCTGCCGATTCATTCCCGCATTTGTCGGAATCGTTAACTGGCATTCTGCATTCCCCTCTTGTCTGGTGGAACCTTAATGAATCAGACCTTACTGTCGGACAATTTATCCCTTTTCTGATTATCTGCAACTGCCAGCCTTACTTTTTGCGCTCACGGCGGCAAAAAGCGATCAGAAAAGACAGCAATCTCATGAACGCGAACCGAAAACGTTTCGGCCTTCGGGCGATGTGCTTGTCGCGATTTGTTCGACGACGAAGAAAGGCTCCAATGCCGTCGAACTCTCTCAGCAGCCAACTGTTTTCAATAAAAGTAACTCTGGCTCCGGATCGCAAAGCGTATTTCACCAGCACATCGGCAATCAGCAGACGGTGCAACTGAGTGTTGTCGGAATCATTCGGCATCATTGAATCAGGCAGCAATGATTCAGGGATGTCCGAGAGTTCAAAATTCGAAATATGAAATGATTTGCTGATCAATAGCTCATCCACTCGCCCGTTGGCCAGAGCCGACAACGTGTCTTTGATCCCCGTGACTGAGAAGTCGGCTGAAGGGATTTGGCCAAGAAGTTGTTTAGCTGGTTCTGCTTCAAAATCCTCATGTTTATTTGTCATAAATTCAGGCTGATTCAATACTTGACTGACTGAGTCAGTGTCCAATGCTTCCTCCTGCTCGCTGTCGAGTTGATCTTCAGAACGCCGCCTTTTTGACAGCTTCGATGTCCGCAGGGACATCCTGTCTTGCGGCTGGATCGCCGACAAAACGGGCTGCAATACTTGCTTCCGCGTCGCGACGGACATTCACACGTCGCGCGCGCGCATTTGGCGACTTTCGCGTTTTTCCTGCCGATCAATCTCTTACTCATCACATCTCAGTTGTCCGTTCTTCCTTTGTCCTCATACTGAAAGAACGGAATCTTTTGTCCGATTAACTCCAACGCAGATGCGCGCGGGCAATGCCGAAAAAATCTGTTCAGCAATTACCCGCGCAATTCTACGGCGTGCGTTGGTCACCCGCAGAGCCTCATTCAAGACGAACGGGCGACTGACTCTGCTTACCTAAGTTACGTTGTGGCTTTGGCGGTCATTTTCTTCGCCGCAAACTGATCGAATCTGGTGCTGACGGCCTTCCAGTCAATGGCTTTGAAAAAGGCGTCAATGTAATCAGCGCGCTTCAATCCGTAATCAGTGATGAAGGCATGTTCAAACACATCCATGACCAACAGCGGAATCGCTCCGGCCAGATGGCCGCTGTCGTGTTCGTTGATCCATGAATTGAAGAGCCGGTCTCCAATCGTGTCGTAATACAGAATCACCCAGCCGATTCCGCGCATCGAACCTGCCGCCTTGAAATCTTTTTCCCAGCTTTCATAGTTTCCGAAATTCTCCGTCAGTTTGTTGAACATCTGAGTTCCCTGCGCCAATCGCGAACCGCCCTTGGCCATATTGCTGAAATATAGTTCGTGCAATCTCATGCCGTTGAATTCCCAGCCAAAACGACGATTGAGTTCGGCGAATTCAGGCGTGTCTGTTTTGCCGTCTTTGATTAACTTGTCCAGGCATTCAATCAATTTGTTGGTGTTGGCGACGTAGCCTTTGTAAAGCGTGAAGTGATTGGTCAATAACTGATCACTGAATCCTGTGGTTCCCATCAAATGGTCAAAAGTTTTAGCTTCATATTTCGTCATCATAGATACTCTCCTTATAGTTGTAATTAAATTTGTATTCTTCTCTTGGATACTTATCCGATACTCGTTCGAGCGATCCTCTCGCGGGGTTATGATTACCAAACAGTAAGTCAGATATTGTCCTCGCAGACGGCTTCAGTAACATCACGATCAACCACGACGATTATTCATAAGTCGTAAATTTGTTTGGGTAACAAGGTCTATCGTTGGCCGCCTGCGAAGAGGAGGGATAATCGCATTTGCGAACCTTACGTTTTTATATTGTGCAAGGAATGTGCCAGAGGTCGGAAGCGAAGCGGGGACAATTGGCGCGTTGCTTCAGCAATGTTGTCGGCATTGGCGCAATCGCGTTTTGTTGTTGTCGCCATCGTCAAATGGCGACAACAGATGGCAAAGTTATAAATCGAATTGATGTGGCGAGACGCCACACATGCGCCGCAACGCGCTACACACCTGGAATGCCGTCATTTCGATACTCATCCAGTTTTCGATAAAGCGTTTTGCGATCCAGACCGAGCAGTTCAGCCGCGCGCGATTTGTTGCCTTCGGTTCGGCGCAACATTTCCAGAATGTATTCGCGCTCAAGTTCGCGCAGAGTCATGTTTTGTTCGAGCGAACGCGCGATGAGCGCGGTTGTTCGTCCGCTGGTGCGAACGCGTTCCGGCAAATCTTCCGGCAACAAAGTAGCGCCGCGAGCAAAGGCGACTGCGCGTTCGATGGCGTTTTCCAATTCGCGCACGTTACCGGGCCAGGCATAGGCCGTCAGAATGGCCAGCGTGTCCGGCGCGACATCCAATGGCGGACGTTTCGCCGTTTCGGTGGCTTTGTTGATGAAATGTTCGACCAGCAAAGGAATGTCGAACGGGCGTTCGCAAAGCGGCGGAACTTTCAATCGAATGACGTTCAATCGCCAGAAGAGGTCTTCGCGAAATCGGCCTTCGTGCATGTCCTGTTCAAGATTGCGATTGGTTGCGGCAACGACGCGCAGATCAACAGGTTTTTCGGCATTCGATCCGACACGGCGAACCGCGCCTTCCTGAAGCGACCTCAGCAGCTTCGGCTGAACCGGCATCGGCAATTCGCCCACTTCGTCCAGAAAGAGCGTGCCGCCGTCTGAAGCCTCGATCAAACCTGCGCGTGGCTGTTTCGCTCCGGTGAAAGCCCCGCCCGTGTGGCCGAACAATTCGGCTTCGATCAGGTCGGCGGGGATCGCCGCGCAATTGACCGGGACGAATGCGCCTTTGCGTTCCGACAATTCGTGGATTGCGCGCGCGACAAGTTCCTTGCCGGTTCCCGATTCGCCTATGACCAAAACCGTGCTGGCGCTGCGAGCCGCCAAAGCAATGTGGTCGAACAATTCCCGCATCGGACGCGAAGCCCCGATGATTCGTGGAGGCGTGGCGGGCTGTTCGCGTCGCAATCGCGCTTGTTCGCGTTGGGCTTCCGACCCTTCCAGAGCTTCTTCAACCAGACGCAGAATCTCTCGATTCTCAAACGGCTTGGTCAGGTACTGATAAGCTCCGGCCTTGACCATCTCCACGGCTTGTTCGACTGATCCGAAGGCGGTGATGACGATGACAGGCGTTTCGGGTCTGCATTCGCGGACTTTGGCCAGCAACTGATCGCCGGTCATTTCGGGCATCTGCACGTCGGAAATTACCAGATCAATTACCTTGCTCTCTTTTTCAATGTGCGACAACGCCTGACGCCCGTTGACGGCAACGATCGTGTCATAACCGGCGTCTTCCATCACTTCCTGCAACAGATCGCTCATGTCCCCATTGTCTTCGGCAATCAATACTCGCGCTTTCATTCGCTTCGCTCCTTGATTTGAAAACTCCCGATAATCACTCGACCTCGCTGAATTGCGGAAAACTCGCTTGTTGCCGCTGGCGGCACAGACTCGGTCAGAGTAGTTAAAATCCACGATCAATTCCCGCTTCAACCAAATGATCAACTCTGTCCGCTTTTTCCTGATTAGCTAATGTCGGCAGATAGATTGTGAAGGCAGCGCCGCCCGTGGAAAGATTCGCGGCTTCAATCCATCCTCCGTGCTCTTCGATGATGCGGTACGAAACGGCCAGGCCAAGTCCCGTTCCTTTGCCGACTTCTTTGGTCGTGAAGAAAGGGTCGAAAATATGCGGCAAATGTTCAGCCGCGATGCCCGTGCCCGTATCCGAAATTCTGACCGGGACAAACGATTTGTTCTCTTTGACGACTGGTTGATCATCGGCTTCCACGCGCAACCGCCCGCCTTCGGGCATCGCCTGAATCCCATTCAGGCAAACGTTCATCAACACCTGATGCAACAATTCGGCGTCAGCTTCAATAAATAAACCGTTGCAGTTTGCGGCTTCCACTCTCACATTATTTTTTGCCGCTTCGGCTTCGATCAGTTCGGCGACTCTGGCAATCGAAGCGGATAATTCGACCGGCGCTCGTTTCAAATTGAACGGACGAGCCATGTTGAGCAACTCGCGCACGATGCGCGCAATGCCGTCGGCCTGTTCGGTGACAATCGTCAGATTGCGTCTGAACTTTTCGCGCGAATCATCGAGCGATCCGTCCAGCCGTTCCAGCAATTGTTCGGCGCGGCCTTTTATGACGTTCAACGGAGCGCCCATTTCGTGCGCGACGCCGGCAGCCAATCGTCCAACCGAGGCCAGCCGTTCGCTGTGACGAAGTTCGCGTTCCAAGGCCACGCGCTCTTCGGCTTCGCGCTTGGTTTCTCTCAACTGTTCTTCCAGCCGTTCGGCCATGCGATTGAAGGCGAGCGCCAGCCGGTTGAATTCGTTTCCTCCTTTGGGAACGATCACTCGATATTCCAAATTGCCCTTGCCAAGCGCTTCCGCGCCGTTCAGCAGTTCCTTGATCGGTCTGGAAAGATTGCGGCGCGTGACGACCAACACAACCAACGCGACCGTCAGAAACAGCGCCAGTGTGATCAACCCTATGTCCAATCGCGCGCGGGCAAAATCCGCCTTGATGAAAGAGCGCGGCTGCGTGATTTCAAAAGCCCCGCGGCGACCTGCCGCCGTGCCAATCGGCGAAATGATCGAGAAAACTTCCTCGTTGCCAATGCGCCGTATTGATTCAATCGTTTTTCCGGTTGAGATAACCTGCGCGATTTGTGGTGGATGGCCGACATCGCTTTCGGTCAGCGGCTGAGACACCATCACAACGCGCCCCTCATCATCATAAAGGGTCACGCTGTAAATTTTCGGATTTGCGCTCAATTGATTGATGGACCGTTGCGCTTCGCCGATTCTTCCCGCTCGGTATTCGTTTTCCAGAACCAGTTGCAGGGTCATGGCCTGAGCGCGCGATTCGTTTTGCAATGCGTTGGCCAGAATTTCCTGCCTCTGTCTGATTCCGTAATACCCGGCGATGCTCATCACCAATCCGATCATTACGATCAACGACACGATCAATCGCGTACTCGTACTCAAACTACGGCCCCTCTCTTCAATGATTTCTGATTGCGGGTCTTTTCGCTCAGCCATAATGTGCAGGCAAATCACTTGCCAGGTTTGAGTATCAATCGCATGCAGATGATCCCAATGTCTCGGATCAACTTCAGAATCCGTCGGCGACAATCATATAGCCGCGCCACATAACGCGCCAACGGATGCCTCTCAGCATTGATTCGGCCAAGCTCAGGAGCAATCGAATTTTTCCTCTTCACAAGGTTCTACATTCTTTTACAAAGACAAAAGTAACAGCCGGTCACGGAGAATTGACGGATAGGTAGGGAGAAGGTATTCGCTCATTCGCTTCTTCGCCGTTGGCGGCAAAAAGGACTGAACGGTTACGGAAGGAGGATTCGGAAGCTCGCTTCGCAACAAATGGAAGAGTCGGTCGTGCGCGCTGTTATGCCGCCGCGTGCATTTCCTGATCTTCGATCTGCCTTTGCTGAATAACTTCAACCGAGCATGGCGCGTGGCTGACGACGTATTGCGCGACGCTGCCCAATATCCATCGTTTGATGCCCGTGTGAGCGTGCGAACCAACCACAATCAAATCGGCATTCCAGTCTTTGGCTTCTTCTATGATCGCGGCTCTGGCATTTCCGTCTCGCACAACCTTGTTCGCCCAAAGCCCGCAGGCGGCCAGCGTGTTGACGGCTCGGCTGGTGATTTGCTCGGCGCGTTTAACCAGTCCTTTTCGCGTGCGTTCGAAAAGACCGTTGGCGTCGTACCAGAATTCCGGTCCGACCGGAGTCAGATATTCGACCGAAGACATAACTCTGACGATTGTGCCTGACGGCCAGGGACGCATGGCCACGGATTCAACCGCTTCCCACGAATGTTGCGAATCGTCTATTGCCAGCAAAACTCTCATATTCTTCCTCCAAAAAGTGGAACAGGCTTTAGCCTGAACAGATTGAAGCCCCGTTCTACGCTAAGCAATCTGAACGACTTCTCTTGATCACCCTCCAGGCGCACGCGGCACGGAAGCGGATGCTTGTTGGCGCGCCGCTCGTTCAATCAAATTGCGGACTTCCATATCCGTCGGCAAAGCCGGATTCTCGTAAAGAAATCCCGCCGCCTGAAAAAGTTTCGGTGAAACGGAGCAAACCGCCTGATCCGCTTCTGAACTGATGTCGTCCAAATATGCCGCCGATACGACCGGTATGGCGATGATCAGTCGCGCCGGTTCCTGTTTGCGCGCCGCCTTGATTGCCGTCTTGATCAATGAAACAGCGGATAAACCGTCGTCCACCAAAATTACAATTCGATCTCGCAGCATCAACGCAGTGCGTCCGCCTCTGTAATAACGTTCCTGACGTTCCAACTCCCGGCGCGCATTCGCCGAAAGCGTTTCGTCTTCTTCCGTGAGTAGAAAAACATCCAGCTCAGCGCCCAGCGCCTGCGCGATTTCATATCCCACCTGCACGCCTCCGGGCGATATGGCAACCACGATAACCTCTGGTCGCTTGAAGTAATCTGCAAAATGCACAGCCAAGCGCCATCCCGCTTCAGTTCGGTCTTGATAACGCCGCACTAACTCCTCCTTTCTTTATTGCGTAAGACTGCATCGAAACTGCAATCCGGCAAAATCATTTTGTCAGGGGTCTAGAGCCGATGCTTTTCATTACAGTCAATCCTTTAATGCTTCAGTTCATGCTGTAGTGCAATCCGCGTTCCGACAAAGGAATTCGCACGGCCTGTTGAAGATTCCATCAATGTTATTGGTCACCGATAACCAACGTTTATTCGCTGCTGGTCTGAACGACAGAACGCGATTGTCCCAAGCTGCTACACCATTGTCCGGTAAAGCCACGAATCAATTTTTTTGATTGTGTCAGTGGAATGGCAATGCTGTTTTCGACCGCTGTCCACCGCCCTTTTATCGAAGCCGGTAGATTCCCCGTCACGGCATATGGATTGCCGTTAAGTAAGGAGATGGATTCATTGGCTAATGGAAATAGTGACCGGATTAAAGACCGGAACAGGAGGGACAACTTATGAGTAAGTGGGGTTGGAAAGAAAAGCTAGAGCAGATGTGGAAATCGTCGTTTCAGGGTTTGAACCTGAACCCGAGCGAAAAAATGGCGGTTGATTTCGGCACTGCCAATACGCGCATTTACCTGCCCGGAGCCGGAGTTGTCCTTAACGAACCGTCCATGATCGCGTTGAAATCCGGCACAGATCAGGTCGTGGCATTGGGACAGAATGCCAGAGAACTGGCAGGACGCGAGCCGCGATCAATCAACGTAGTGCATCCGATCAAAAACGGCGTCATCGCCGATTGCGAAGCCGCCGTTCAGATGATCTCTCAATTCATCAGCCGTGCCGGCACGCATCAGGGAACGGCCAATCCAAGCCTGCTGATTTGCGTGCCTGCGGACATCACGCCTTTGGAACAGAAAACATACGAAGAAACGGTGATGAAAGCGGGGGCGAGCAGTGCAATGCTGATTGAAGAGCCATACGCAGCGGCTGCCGGAGCCAACATCAACATGCACGAAGCGAAGGCCTGCATGGTAATTGACATCGGCGCGGGAACGACGGACATCGCAGTGGTCAGCAGCGGCAGCGTCCTGCACGCATCCACCAGACGCGTAGGCGGTCTGGAAATTGATCGGGCAATCGCTCGTTACCTGCACAACGAACGAATACTGGAAATCAGCCTTGAAACCGCCGAAGAGATCAAGATCAAACTTGGATCCGTGGCGGATCAATTCGATTCGCGCGCGCTGGCCGTACGCGGTCGAAATCTGACGACGGCCCTGCCCGAAGAAATTTCCGTCACGAACGAAGAAATTCGGCCTTTGATTCAGCCTGTTCTGCGCGTCATACAACAACAAGTGTTGACCGCTCTGGAAGACATTCCGACCGAAGCTTCGGTTGATCTGCTGGATTCGGGAATCACTTTGAGCGGCGGCCTGTCGCAGCTTCCCGGTTTGGCCGATTCGCTCAGCCAGGAACTTGGCTTGCGGGTGCAAGTAGCCAGCGATCCGATGCTTGCGGCAGTGATGGGCGCAGGTCATCTGCTGGAACAGGAATCAGATATTTCAATTGACCTGATCAAAACCCATAAACCCGCAGACCCGGCTGAAAGCGAAACTTCGCTGGCTGAGGTGTGAAAGCAATTTACATCAGACATTGAGACAAACCATAAACCACAGATGCACACTGATTCACACGGATGAACACAGATGAATCGAATGATTTTTGATCTTCGATTAATCCGTGTTCTGGTTGGCTTAGCGCGCTATCGAAATTTATCAGGCAAAGACGACGAATCATGCATAGACGCAATTTACCCTCGCAAAACTTCGATGGATACGAAGAGCGCAGACAGTTCAGGTCGCGGTTGAACGTTTTGCGTCTGATCGCGCTGGTCATCTTTCTGCTTTTTGCCGGGCGGCTTTATCTGATGCAAGTCGTCAATCACCAAACTTACGCGGAGATGTCTCAGCAAAATCGTTTGCGCCGTCTGCCGATCAAAGCTCCGCGCGGCAGAATCTTCGACCGCAACGGAATCGTCCTGGCCGACAGTCGCCCTTCTTACAACATCATTGTCAGCCGCGAAGATTTGAAAAGCGTCGAAGCCGAAATTGAATTGCTGGTCAGTCAACTCGGCATTGATCGCGAATGGTTGGCCCGGCGATTCGAGGAGGCGAAGTACGAAGCAAAATATCTGCCCATAGTCGTCAAGGAAAACGCCGATTCGGAAGATGTGGCCTGGGTTGTCGCGCATCAGTATGAGCATCCCGAATTGCGAATCGAGGAGATGCCACAGCGTCGTTATGTGTACGGCAAACTGGCCGCTCACGCGTTGGGTTACGTCGGCGAAGTCAGCAAGCGCGAATTGGAGAAAGGCGATTACAGCCGTGAAAAAGGTTATCGAATGGGAGACGTCGTCGGCAAGAACGGTCTGGAGCGAGCTTACAACGAAATCCTGACCGGCAGGGACGGAGAACGAATCGTCGTCGTTGACAGTCGCGGTCGCATCCGCGAAGAGGTTGAGCGAATCGCTCCCATACAAGGCCGCGATCTTTACTCCACGCTGGATTTTGAAGTTCAGAAAGTCGCCGAAGAACAGGCGGATGATATTCCATCAGGTCGCGGCGCAATCGCCGTGATGGACCCGGCCAGCGGCGAAATTCTGGCGATGGTCAGCCGACCGGCTTTCGATCCCAATCTGTTTTCATTGCGCGCGAAATTGCCCGGCGACAAGGATGACATACGCACTCTTTACGAAGACGAAGATCGTCCATTGTTCAACCGCGTCATTCAGGGCACGTATCCGACCGGTTCGACGTGGAAAATCTTCATGGCGGTCGCGGCTCTCAACGAAGGCACAATCACTCCAGAAAGTTCAAAGATCAAAGACGGCGGTCTGCAAATCGGCAATTACCGGATGAGTTCGCTTTCAAATCTCGGTTACCCGGACATTCATCTGGCGATTGTCAGATCGGCTGACGGTTATTTTTACCGGCTGGGTTTGAAGATGGGAATCGAAAGCATTGAGAAATGGACAGGCGTCTTTCGATTGGGACAACGCACGGGCATTGATCTGCCCAACGAACGCGCGGGAATTCCGCCCAGTCGCGCCTGGAAAGCCAGAGTCAATCCGAAAGACCCGAAGTGGCGCGATTACGACACCGCCGCCGCTGCAATCGGTCAGGGCATAGCCATCACACCTTTGCAAATGCTTCGATTGACTGCCGGCGTTGCGGCGGGCGGCGAAATGGCTACGCCGCATTTGTTGCTGACGGCCAGGTCTGGAATTGACCGAATGGGCGAACACCGCGCTGAGATCGAATATGTGGACGAACAGAAATTCTTCGTTCCGATGAGTTCCGAAGTTCATCGCATGGTGACGAAAGCGATGTGGGGAGTCGTCAACGAAAGCGGAACCGGAACCCGGGCGCGCGTCGAAGGCTTCGATGTTTCAGGCAAAACCGGAACCGCACAGGTGGCGTCGAAATCCCGAGCCGGTGAAAAGTACAAAGATCACGCCTGGTTCGTCAGCTTTGCGCCGCGCGATGAGCCGGAGATTTCCGCAGTAGTGTTGGCCGAAAACAGCGGCTTCGGCGGAATTCACGCCGCCCCCAAAGCCGGAGCGATTTACGAAAGCTATTACCGGCGCACACGCGGCATTGAGGATGATTTGGCGCCGCTGCCATAACTCATCAATCCAAACCCGACCTTCAGACATTCAGCCAGATCGTTTGACTTCGAGCCACGTATATTTGGCGCGATTGGTAAAATACCCGTTCAGGATTACTCTCTCCGCTTCGAAAGGAATTTCTGATTACCCATGAACATTGGCGCTCATTATCTGGGCGAAGGCAGATGCCGTTTTGCCGTCTGGTCGCCATTCGCCGAATCCGTAGCCGTCAGACTGGTTTCGCCGCGCGAGCGAATCGTTCCGATGTCGCGCGACGATGACGGTTATTGGCGAGTGGAGATCGAAAACGTTTTGCCCGGAACGACCTACTTTTACAGATTGAACGGCGACGTTGACCGTCCCGATCCGGCTTCGCAGTTTCAGCCCGAAGGCGTGCATCAGGTTTCGCAGGTGATCAATCATCGCGACTTCCAATGGTCGGACGAATCATGGCGAGGATTGTTGCCGGAAGAATTGATCATTTACGAATTGCACGTCGGAACGTTCACGCCCGAAGGAACTTTTGCGGCAATCATTCCGCGACTTGATGATTTGAAAGACCTCGGCGTCAACGCCATTGAGATGATGCCGATCTCGCAATTTCCCGGCCAGCGCAATTGGGGTTATGACGGAGTTCATCCCTTCGCTGCGCAAAATTCATACGGAACGACGGAAGATTTGAAACGTCTGGTTGACGCCTGTCACCAGCGCGGAATCGCCGTTCTGCTGGATGTCGTTTACAACCATCTGGGGCCTGAAGGAAATTACCTGAGCCAGTTCGCTCCTTACTTCACCGACAAATATCGAACTCCGTGGGGAAGCGCGCTGAACTTCGACGGCGAACACAGCGACAAGGTAAGAAACTATTTTTTGCAGAACGCGCTTTACTGGCTCAGGGAATTTCATTTTGACGGATTCCGCCTGGACGCGATTCATGAAATTTACGATCAAAGCGCCTATCCGTTTTTGCAGGAACTGGCGGACGCGGTTCGCGATTTCGCCGAACAACGGAATCGCCGCATCCATCTGATAGCCGAAACCAATCTGAACGATCCTAAAATTATCCGTCCGAAAGAACTGGGCGGATTCGGCATGGATGCGCAATGGAACGACGACTTTCATCATTCGCTGCGCGTGCTGCTGACCGGCGAACGAGCCGGATATTACGCCGATTACGGCAACGTCTCCGATCTGGCGAAGGCATTGAGCGAAGGATTCGTTTACTCGGGTCAGTATTCGGTTCACGCCAAAACGCGCGTCGGAGCTTCGGCGATTGATCGCCCGGCGCATCAATTCGTCGTCTTCGACCAAAACCATGATCAGGTCGGCAATCGAATGATGGGCGAACGGCTGTCGCAACTGGTTTCCTTTGAGGCGCAGAAGCTGGCGGCTGGCGCGGTGTTGCTCGCGCCAAATGTGCCGATGCTTTTTATGGGCGAAGAGTACGGCGAACAAGCGCCTTTTCTTTATTTCGTCAATCACGGCGACGAAGGTTTGATCGCCGCCGTTCGCGAAGGACGCAAGAACGAATTCGCCGCTTTCGCCTGGCAGGGAGAACCGCCCGACCCGCAATCGCCAGATACTTTTCTGAAATCGAAACTGCGCTGGGAACTGAGAAATCAGGGCGATCACAAGATGCTTTTGGAATTTTATCGAAGGCTGATCCAACTGCGGCGAAGCGTCGCTTCGTTGGCGCATCACGACAAAAAACAATCCGGCGTCCTTCTGCATGAATCCAATCGGCTGATCTTTCATCGCCGCGCTTATCTGAACGACGAAACTCTTTGCGTCATGAACTTCAATCAGCAGGCGGTCGGTTATCCGGACGAATGGTCTGCGGGAAGGTGGAAAAAGCTTCTGGATTCCGCCGACAGCGTCTGGAACGGACCGGGCGCGACGCTTCCTGAAACAATTTCGAAAGGCGAGGAGTTGACAATTCAACCGCTGAGCGTTGTCCTGTACCAGAAGGAGAATACTTAATGAACCGCTTCCTCTGCGTTCACGGACATTTTTATCAACCGCCCCGCGAAAACCCCTGGCTGGAAGAAATCGAGCTTCAGGATTCGGCTTATCCGTTCCACGATTGGAACGAAAGAATCACAGCGGAATGTTACGCGCCGAACGCCGCCGCGCGCATACTCGACAACGAACATTACATCCGCGACATCGTCAACAATTATTCGCGCATCAGCTTCAACTTCGGACCGACTTTGCTGGCCTGGATGCAGTTGCATACGCCTGATGTGTATCAGGCGATTATCGAAGCCGACCGTGAAAGCCTCGCGCGTTTTTCCGGTCATGGGTCGGCGCTGGCTCAGGCTTACAATCATTTGATCATGCCGCTGGCCAACGCCGCGGATAAACGCACACAGGTCGTCTGGGGGATCAGAGATTTCCGACACCGTTTTGGCCGCCAACCCGAAGGCATGTGGTTGCCGGAAACGGCTGTTGATCTGGAAACGCTGGAAACGCTGGTTGATCACGGCATCGCGTTCACCATTCTGGCTCCGCGTCAGGCAAAGCGAGTCCGCCGCATTGGCGAGAAAGGATGGGTTGACGTCAGCGAATCAAGAATTGACCCGAAGCAAAGATATTTATGCCTTCTGCCTTCAGGCAGAACCATCACGCTCTTTTTTTACGACGGGCCGGTTTCGCAGGAAATCGCCTTCAACGGATTGCTCAATAACGGCGAGGAATTGGCGCGACGTTGGATGAGCGTCTTCACCGAATCGGACGAAACACAGCTTGTTCACCTGGCGACGGACGGAGAAACATACGGCCATCACCACAGATTCGGAGAGATGGCGTTGGCATTCGCGCTGCAACAGATCGAAGCCAGCCAGATGGCGCGAATCACAAACTACGGCGAGTTCATAGAGCATCATCCGCCGATGTGTGAAGTCGAGATCATCGAAAACACGTCGTGGAGTTGTCTGCACGGCGTCGAAAGATGGCGCGGCGATTGCGGCTGCAATTCTGGGCGTCCCGAATGGCGTCAGCAATGGCGCGCTCCGTTACGCGAGGCATTGGATATGCTGCGCGACAAACTGGCCGAGTTATATCAGAAGGAAATGACGCCGCTGATTCCAGAACCCTGGGACGCACGCGACGATTACATCTCAGTCATACTGGACAGGTCGCCGGAAAACGTCGAAGCATTTTTGTTGCGGCATGCCGGTCGCCAGCTTGATCCGGCGGACAAGGTCAAGGCTCTGCGCCTGCTGGAAATGCAGCGCCACGAAATGCTGATGTACACAAGCTGCGGTTGGTTTTTCGACGAAATTTCCGGACTGGAAACGACTCAGGTCATGCAGTATGCGGCGCGCGCCATGCAGTTGGCCGAAAAAACATGCGGCCTGAATCTCGAACCTGAATTCATCGCCTTGCTTGAAAACGCGCCTAGCAATTTGCCCGAACACGGCAACGGCGCGCAGGTTTACGAAAAGCTGGTCAAACCGGCGATGATTGACCTGATGCGCGTCGGAGCGCATTACGCAGTGTCATCGCTGTTTGAAGATTATCAGGAAATCGCCGACATCAATTGTTACACGGCTCGGCGCGATTTTTACGAGCGCCGCGAAGCAGGCAGACAGAAACTGGCGATTGGCCGCGCAAACATGCATTCCAGAATCACCTGGTCTGAAAAGGCCATCAGCTTCGCGGTTTTGCATCTCGGCAATCACTCTTTGATGGGCGGCGTGCGTGAATTTCAGGGCGAAGAAGAATTTGAAATCATGCGAAAGGAAATCAGCGACGCTTTTTCGCGCAGCGATCTGCCGGAAATCATTCGGCTGATGGACAGGCATTTTGAAAGTCACAATTATTCGCTCTGGCATTTGTTCCGCGACGAACAGCGCAGAATCTTCCGGCGCATCATGACCTCCACCCTGGAAGAGATCGAATCGTCCTTCCGACAGATTTACGATCACAATTACCCGATCATGCAGGCCATGCGCGAACTGGATGTTCCATTGCCGAAAGCCCTGGCGACGCCTGTCGAATACATTCTCAACGCCAATTTACGCAGGTTGATGGAAAACGGCGAAACGGATTTCGATCAATTGCGCAACCTTCTGGACGAAGTCAAAAAGTGGGGATTCGACGCCGAAAAGAAATCCATCGCCTTTGCAGCCAGCCACAAGCTGACCGCGATGATGGAAGAACTTTCACTCTCTCCGCGCGATCCGGCACTGATCGAACGCATCGTAGAACTGTTGGAAATTCTGCAAATGGCCGCAATCGAATTCGATCTGATCAACGCTCAACAATTGTTTTTCAAAATCGTGCGTCAACAACTTCCGGCAATTCAACCAGGGCAAAACGACGATGACAAGAAGCCTGGGGAACTGGCCGGGGAATACGACGCGCTGGCCGATGCTTTGCGCATCCGCATCGTGTGATTACCTTGCATCATCTTTCTTCAGCCAGAACCAGAAGAAGCCGTACTCGTTGAATGAAAGCTGGTAAGGCTGTTTGCCGATGCGCGGAAATTCGACGTTGTCGGAAATTTCAACCGGAATGCAGCCTTCGTATTTGCTCAGATCGAGTTCGACCGGTTGCGCCGAACGCGACAGGTTGTAAGCGCACAGAACGGTCACATCCTGATGGCTTCTGGTGAAAGCAAAAATTTTGCGGTTCTCCGGCTTGATGAATTCCAGCGTGCCTCGGCTGAAAACCGGATAACGACGGCGCAATTCAATCGCCCGGCGCACCCAATGCAAAAGCGAAGTTGATGTGCGCATCTGCGCTTCGACGTTGACTGATTCGTAACCGTAAACCGGGTCCATGATCACAGGGAAATACAACTGCGCGAAATCCGCTCTGGAAAACCCGGCGTTGCGATCCGGCGACCATTGCATTGGCGTTCGCACTCCGTCGCGGTCGCCAAGATAAATATTGTCGCCCATGCCGATTTCGTCGCCGTAATAAAGAAACGGACTGCCCGGCAAACTGAATAACAACCCGTGCAGCAATTCGATTCTTCGGCGTCCGTTATCCATCAGTGGCGCCAGACGACGGCGGATGCCTATGTTGCAGCGCATGCGCGAATCTTTGGCGTATTCCGAATAAAGATAATCGCGTTCTTCGTCCGTCACCATCTCCAAAGTCATTTCGTCGTGATTGCGCAGAAACATTCCCCATTGGCAGTTGTCAGGAATCGCAGGAGTTTTTTCCAGAACTTCAACAATCGGACGGCGATTTTCCTGGCTGAGCGCCATAAACAAACGCGGCATGATCGGGAAGTGATAAGCCATGTGACATTCATCTCCTTTGCCGAAATAAGCCACCACGTCTTCGGGCCATTGATTCGCTTCAGCCAGCAACACCCGGCCCGGATAATTCCGATCAACGTGTTCGCGCAAACGTTTGATGAAGGCATGAGTTTCCTGCAGGTTTTCGCAATTCGTTCCGTCGCGCTCGAACAAATACGGCACGGCATCCAAACGGAAACCGTCAATTCCCATCTCCATCCAGAATGAAAGCACTTCCAGCATGGCCTGCTGCACTTCTTCGTTGGCATAGTTCAGATCGGGCTGATGGCTGAAGAACCTGTGCCAGTAAAAAGCTCCCGCCTGTTCGTCCCACGTCCAGTTCGACCTTTCGGTATCAACGAAGATGATTCGCGCGTCGGTGTATTTCTGATCCGTATCGCTCCAGACGTACCAATCGCGTTTCGGCGAATCGGGCGAACTGCGCGATTCCTGAAACCAGGCGTGTTGATCCGAAGTGTGATTCAAAACCAAATCCGCGATCACGCGCATTCCGCGTTCGTGCGCCGCGTTGAGAAAACGCCCGAAGTCTTCGGTTTTGCCGTATTCAGGCAACATGGCGTAATAATCCGAAATGTCGTAACCGCCGTCGCGCAACGGCGAGGCGTACATCGGCAGCAGCCAGATGCAATCCACGCCCAGCCATTCCAGATAATCCAGCTTCTCGATCAAGCCGCGAAAATCACCTATGCCGTCCGCGTTGGAATCAAAAAAACCGCGAACGTAAATTTCATAAAACACCGCGTCCTTAAACCAGAGCGGATCGTCGCTTAGTTGTCGGTGTGGTTTCATCTCCTTGATTTTCGTAATCTCCTTTTCAAAAGTTTTCTGTTGGCAATTCAATTGATCCGTTCCAGCAACGCAAAGGGAAGATGCGCGAACACTTCAGCCAGCGGCAACGCGCTGTCATCCCGGCGTAAATCAACTTGCCGACCGGTCAGAACGTCGCGATACAATCCGCTGCGCATTTCATCAGCCAATCGAATTGCATCCTCGCCCCATACTTCTTTACCGACGGGCGGTTTGTCAGTGTCGCTCAAACGCGTGAAGAATCGCGCCGAAGCCACAACGACTGTTTTCTCTTTCATCGTTCGAGCAAATGCGATGACGTGTTCCGAATTTTCTCCAACAGCGACGAGCGGCTGGTAACTTCCCTCCGCGAAAAGCTCTTGATTGGCGCGGCGAAATCTCAGCGCTTCCCTGATCAGGTAAAGCTTGATGCGCCCGTCTTCAGGGCGCGCGAGAAGCTCTTCGACCAGCGCGGCTTTTCCGTGCTCGTCGGTTTTAAGCGAAGCCAGCAGTTCGCGGCGAAGCCTGTAATCAACCTGTCGCCTGTTGTCTGGGTCAACCAAACTGAAGTCCCAGATTTCAGCGCCCTGATACAAATCCGGCACACCCGGCGCAGCCAGCTTGAGCAATGTTTGCGACAACGAGTTGAACATTCCGACTCGCGCCACCATGGATTGGAATTCGGCGAAGGATTTCAGAAATTCATTGTCGCCGTTCAGCGCCAGAACTTCGCGAACGAATTGCCGCGCAGCCTGCTCATAAGCATCGTTCGTGTTGATCCAGCTTGAATGAATTTTCGCTTCCCTGACGGCTTTGATCAGATACTCTTCAATCCGTTGCACGAACGACGAATGGGCATCGGCATCCATCGCGGCAAACGGCCAAACGCCGATCAGCGTTTGGTAAAGCAGATATTCTTCGTTGGCGTCCGGCACAATGAATTCGTCAAGCTGCACTTTTTTTTCGCGGTTCAGGTTTTGCCAACGCCGAGCGGCGCGATACCAGCGAGCGGGCATTTCAGACAGAACGTTGATGCGCGCGCGCACGTCTTCGCTGCGTTTGGTGTCGTGCGTGGAACTTGCCGACAGACTGTGCGGCCATTGCTCTGCGCGGCGCTGGTTCTGCCGGTGAAAGGATTCCAGCGAAACTCCGAACTGGCCGGGATGACCGCCGACTTCATTCAGCGACGCCAGCGGATAGCAACGATAAAAGGCCGTGTCTTCCAATCCCTTGGCCATTACCGGGCCGGTCAATTGCTGGAAACGGTTGACGAAATCTCTGCGGTCGGTGCGTTGCGCTTCGTTCAATTCTTCAGGGTCTTCGAGCAACAGAATCGAACTGATGAAATCGAAAAGCGACGGGCTGAGCGCGGCATTACGCCGTTTGGCTGAACGAATCGCCGTCAGAATGTAGTTGCGGTCTTCGGCGTCAACCGTCACCTGTTCGGCGCGCGTGTAGCTGCGATAGACCGGAAAGCAGGCGATGACTTCGCCCAGAGCGTATTGCAGGCCGTTGAGCGTGAAATCGCGCGAGTAACGATGCTGTTCGGAAATACGGTCGAGTTTGCGCGCCAGCACATGCAATTCGCTGGACATCGCCACGCGCAGAATGAGCTTTTTGCAGTCGTAGATCAGGTCGTCGAATTTCACCTCTTCGTCCGTGAACCGTTCGTAAAGCTTGTAAAACGCTTCAGCCTTGCTCGCGTCAACAAAAACGCCATTGAGCAGATTGAGGAATTCGTAACCGGTCGTGCCGTGAACAGCCCAATCGCCACGCAGTTGTTCATCGTGGCCGAGAATCTTTTCAACAACCAGATAACAGGATTTGCTGTTGTCGCCGGGTTGCCGTCTGCGCGACAAACGCGGGATTCTGCCGGTCGCGGCCTTTGTCCGCGCCTGCAACAGGGCGATGTGACTGACCAATTGCACGTCCAGCAGGTATTGCGCCGGATCGAACAATCCGTCCACGTGATCAATTCGCAGACCCGTCACCCATCCCTGTTTGATCAGACGAAAGACCAGATCGTGAACCGCCGCGAAAACTTCCGGCGATTCCACGCGTATGGCCGCCAGTTCGTTGATGTCGAAAAACCGACGGTAATTGATTTCATCCGCCGCGACTCGCCAATAACAAAGCCGATAGGCCTGTTTTGCCAGCAAAGTTTCCAGGCGGTCAAAGCTGCGCGGGTCCTGATTGTTGCCGTTGATTTCGCTGAGCGTATCTTTGATCGCGCGGCGCACCGCTGCGTTTGACGAAGCCAGCGCAGCCAGGCGTCGTTTGATAATTTCCTTCTCGCGCCTTCTTTCTTTGATTTTGACCGGATCGGTTTCAGTTCGGGGAGGCAAATGGCCGAGCGCAGTGATGATGCTTTCCAACTCCAGAACGGATGTGTGATATTCGCCGAGCTTCGCCTTTATCTGCGGCAACAGCCGTTTCAGTATTTCAGTGTAAGTGCGCGGAGCAATTGGCAGGCGCATTTCATAATAGTGGGCGAAAAGCGCTCCGCGATGATATGAAATCGTGATCTCCTGATTTTCCAGCACGCGTCCGTATTGGTCGCCCAACACCGGCAGCAGAACTTTGTTGCTCAGGTCGGATTTCGGCGGTTGCCAGTCAATGTCGAAAAAATTGGCGAAGGGCGAGCTTGGCCCGTTTTCCAGAACGTCGTTCCACCAACGATTGCCTCCGCCCGCAATGCACATATGGTTTGGGACGACGTCCATCATCAAACCCATCCCGCGCTCTTTAAGCTGTCGCGCGAATGCGACAAAGCTTTCCTCATTGCCAAGTTCCGGATTGAACCTGGAATGATCCGTCACGTCATAACCGTGCGGACTGCCCGGTCGCGCCGCAAACAAAGGCGAAGCGTAACAATCGCTGACGCCCAGATCGTGCAGATAATCAGCCAGCGTTTCAGCCTGCCCGAAAGTGAATTGGCTGTTGAACTGCAAACGATAAGTCGCACAGGGTATGCGCGCCTCGGTGATTGTTGAAGCTTCAGACATAATCTCCTGTCGCGCCCGTCAAATAACCGTGCCATCCGGGATGACGGCGTTTTTCGGCACGACCACAATGCCTTCGCGGATGTAGTAATTATCGCCGTCGTAATCTTCTCTGCCCGCTTCATTCAGGATTCGGACGTTGGCTCCGATGCGAACGTTTTTGTCAATGATCGCTTTGCGAATGTGGCTGCCTTCGCCAATGCCTATTCGTGGAATCCCTTCTCGCCGGTCCTGCTCCATTTCATCAATCGTCTGATGACGCTCAGCCCCCATCAACAGAGACTTTTCTATCCGTGCGTCGCTTCCGATTCGCGACCGTATGCCGATGATCGAATTTTCAATCGTCGCTCGATTGACTATGCAACCGTCGCTGATGATCGAATGCCGAACCTGACAATCAATCAGTTTCGATCCGGGCAGAAAACGCGAATGCGTGTAAATCGGCGCGCCAGCGTTGAACAAATTGAATTTCGGAACCAGTCCCGTCATATCCAGATTGGCCTGGTAATAAGCGCTGATCGTGCCGATGTCTTCCCAATAACCATCGAACAGATAAGCCTGCACGTTGTGGCTGCCGATGGCGTTGGGGATGACCTGTTTGCCGAAATCCGTCTGGTTCGGGTCTTTCAGCATCTGTCGCAACACGTCGTAATTGAAAATATAAACTCCCATCGAAGCGATGTAAGGACGCCGCGCCGCAGCTTCCGGATTCAGTCCCAGACGAGTCGTGTCCACGCGCATCGGCGGCAATTTGTCGGCTGGAGGTTTTTCGCTGAATTCGATGATGCGTCCGTCGTCGTCAATTTTGAGCAGGCCGAAGCTGGACGCGCGCTCTTCGTCGGTTGGAATCACCGACACCGTGACATCGGCGCCGGTTTTGCGATGATGTTCCAGAAAGCTCCGGTAATTCATCTGATAAAGATGATCACCGGCCAGAATCACAATTTCCTTTGGCCGCAAATCATCAATATGAACCAGCACCTGGCGCACAGCATCCGCCGTCCCCTGAAACCAGTTTTTGTTTTCGGGCGTTTGTTCTGCGGCCAGAATCTCCACAAAACCGTCCGAGAAATTGCTGAAGCGATAAGCGCGGGCGATGTGCCGGTTGAGCGACGCGGAATTGAACTGGGTCAGCACGAAAATCTTGTTGATGTCGGAATTCAGGCAATTTGAAACCGTGATGTCTATGACGCGGTACTTCCCGCCGAATGGAACTGCGGGTTTCGAGCGAGGCAACGTCAACGGAAACAGCCGCGAACCCTGTCCGCCGCCAAGTATGATTGCCAGTACGTTGTTATCCATTTTCTTCCCTCCTGAGGTGCAATGTCCGTTGCGGAAACGGAATTTCTATTTTTTCTTTTTGATAACGTTTGTGCAGAGCTTTGACGAATTCGTGTTTGAGCAAAAATTGATCGGTGAATTCCTTAGCTCGCAGAATGACGCTGAAATTGATGCTGGATTCATCGAAGGTGTGGTAACGAATGAACGGTTCGAATTCGTCAACGCCTCCGTCCACATTTCGCAGCGTTTCTCTGGCCTGTTCAATCGTGACGCTCTCGACTTTTTTCAGATCGCTTTGATAACCGACGCCAATCTGAACGGGAACAGACATCTCCTTCTCCGGTTGGTAATAGTTTGTGACCAGCGCGGATGCGACTTTGGAATTTGGAACGATGATCATGTTGTTCGGCAACGCGCGAATTGAAGTGTTGCGCCAGGTGATGTCCGACACATAACCTTCTTCGCCCGAATCCAGTTTGACGTAATCGCCAACTTTGACCTGTCCGGACGCGACGATTTGCAAACCGGCGAAAAGATTCGACAGCGTATCCTGCAAAGCCAGAGCCACGGCCAATCCGCCCACGCCCAAAGCCGTCAAAATCGGAGTGATGGAAATGTTCAGCGATTGAAGTAAAACCAGAATCCCAATCAGAAAAACGAACAGCCGAGCGAGATTGGCAAAGAGCGACGTTCCCGGCAACACCCCCTGGACGCTTTTCGAGTAAACCCCGACGATTCCGACGGCTATTCGCCCGCACACAACGGTAACAGACAATATCGTCACGACGAGCAGAAACTTTTTCAAGGCAAGTGACAAATCCGGCTCGATCGGAAGTCCCAATATCGCAGCATACGCCCCCAGCAGAACGAACCAAAGCATTGGCATGCGTCGAAGCGAATTGACAATCACTTCGTCCACCGTCCAACGCGTGCGAGTCGCCATTTTCTGCAATCCTGGAAGAACAAATTTGTTGAACAACAATCCGATAAGCAAACCACCGGCTATAAAACTGAGAGGAATAGCCAGTTCTACAAACTGTATTGGAGATCTCATCATTGCCAATACACCTTCAAACACTGTGCCGCTTTCTCAGATGTATGGCGCTTGATTGTTTTAGAGCGCTTCGCCGAGTTCCGTTGGCAAGGAAGGAATTAAGTATTAGCCATCAACCATTATCGGGCAGAACTCAGAAAATGCTCTCCCTGTCTGTTAATGGTTAATGGCCGATGGGTAATGGCTGATTGCGATTTTATTGAATTGCTCAGAGTGCCACAGTCTCGCAGCACAGGGTTAAAATTGTAGCGACTTGCAACAAAGCTGTAGCAATCGGCTACGCCATCAGACAGCTTCGCCTTGATAAATCAGTTGCAAATGGAAAAGTCGGTTCTGAGCTTTTTTGATCTGCCGATCTACCTGCGAAATCAGATCGGCGAAAAGATCAATCCCTATGGCTTCGGATTGTTCGACTCTGAGCCTGAGTTTGTAAATTTCCGACGAAGTGATTTCGGCGATGTCGGCTTCGATTTCGACCAGTCGTTGTTTGGCCTCGGCGATTTTCCTGAGCAGCAAAATCAATTCGGCGGACATCGCGCCGTTTGTTTGGATTGTTTCCAGACTTGCTCCCGCTTCCAGCAATTCCTGCAATCGCTCTTCGGCGCCGGTTTCGTAAGCGCGATTGACTTCGACCATCAACTGGTGACGATGCTGACGTTCCTGCGGACAGGAAGTCAGGTCCGGATGAAATTTGCGAGCGACTTCGCGATACAGCTTTTTCAGTTTGTCGGAATGAAAACGATTCTGGCCGCAACCGACTTCGTCTTCAGCCAGCGATTCGCCGTCATAATCTTCGTCGAATTCCAAACCCTGCAACCGCGCGATTTCTTTTTCGATCTTCGCCAGTTCGTCGTAACGGTCGCCGACCGTGCTCAAATAACGGCTTTCAAAGGCTGTCTGGCCGGATTTCAAATTGGCGAGTTGCGATTCGCGCTCGGCCAGTTCCGTTTCCAATTGCGCCATGTATTCGCGGCGTTTGAAGATTTCACTTTCTTCGCTTTGTTGACCGAGTATCAGTTCGTTCGTGCTCATCGTCTAAAACCTTCCCTGCAATTGCTCCAGAACTTCATTGAAAGTTTGATATTCGTGGCAGTTGATTCCGCGCTGTCGGCAATGTTCAGCCAGCGAATGTTTGGCGAAGACTTCATCGGCGGCTTCGGCTGCGGCGCGATCAGATAATCCGTCGCCGATGAAGATGGTGTATTCGCCTCGCTTGTGTGCGGCGCGCAAAGCCTGCGATTTGTCGTGTCCGTCTGGTGTTTTGTCGCGAAAAACGCATTGCCAGCCGTTTTGCTCGTTCGGCTTCAACGTGTTGGCCAGAATATCAAGGTGCGGAAATTCTTCGCGACAAACGTAAAGATCAATGATCTGGTGAAACCCCGCGCTCAGAATCGTCAACGGAATCTGCTTCGATTCGCACCAACGCGCGAACGGCACAAAGCCCGGATCAATCCGCACCTGTTGCCGCAACAACTTTTCAGCTTCGGCAAAAGGGCGGCGAATGCTGCGCATTTCAGCGGCGATGCCTTCAGCCAGCGTCAGCTTGTCTTCGCGAATCAGCCGTCCGATTGTCTCGACCAGTTGAGCGCCTCCGCCCAGATTGGTCGCCAGAAAAATCAGCGTGTCTTTTTCGGAAATCGTCCCGTCGAAATCAGAGAAGATGTGAACTTTGGTCATTCGTTAATTGCTTCTGGACAGCCACCCGGTCGCTACCGCTCCCGGTACTGCCAATGTTAGTTGTCAGTTCTGAGTTCGACGCCCGCCGGAGCTTTGAACGTGAATTGATCGTTGCCGACTCCGACGTTTTCCCTGACGTTGGAAAACAGGAAGTCCGACCGCGCTCCGCCGCTTTCGATCAACGTCAATCGCGCGATCTGAAAACTTGAGGGTTCGACTTCCACCAGCAATTCGCGAAAATCCGCCGCGCGTTTCGGAATCATTCTCAGCACTTTGTTCCCAGCCCGGGCCGGAGATTCTTTGGCGAATTCGATGCGTTTGAAATCGCGTCGCAAATTTCCGCGACCGAGCAGAAACGCAAACGGCGCGCGCATATCGCCGGAGTTTTTGATCGTAGTTCGCGAAGCGTACCTTTCCGCCGGAACGTATTCGTAAAGCCATTTGCCGTCGGAAATGAACAGCTTCGTTTCAGGCGAGGTGTAATCCCAACGCATCTTGCCGGGCTTTTTCAGAAGTACGCGTCCGCTTTCGCGGCGCGATTGCCCGCTCGGTGAGTTGTAAATCTGCGTGAAGTCCGCCCCCAGCGAAGACAGCTTGTTGTATTTCGACTGCAATCCGTTGATCAGTTGATCCAGTTCGGCGGTTTGCGCCGAAGCGATTGCCGGATAAGCAAAAATCAGTAAGACAATAGTTAGTAAGTTTCTCAGCATTGATTGTTACGGTAATGATTCGGAGTTCAAAAATAAGGCGGGATTATAACGTCTGACTTATGGCTTGGCGAACGCGTCATTTCGTCACTTCGCGGACAAACAAATCTTCCAGCGATTCGCGAACAGGATTGATCGAAACGATTCGACCGCCGGATTGATGCGTGATTTCCAGTAATCGCGCGATGTCGTGATCGCCGCTCAACCGGACGCGAGCGCCTCCGGGAGTCGGCGAAACTTCCAGAGCCAGAATTTTCAACGCGGCGAGAGCAGATTCGCTGACTTCGCTGACGACAGCTTCGATTTCGTTGATGCGGCTTTTCAGAATTTCCGACAGTTTGCCGCTTTCGATCAACCTGCCTTTGTTCAGAATCGCCACGCGATCACACATTGCTTCGACGTCGGTCAGGATGTGCGAGGCAAAAAAGATGGTCTTGCCGCGCGCGCGAAGACCGACAATCAAATCGCGAACTTCTCGCCGCCCCAACGGATCAAGTCCCGACATCGGTTCATCCAGAAACAGCAAGTCAGGATCGTTGATCAACGCTTGAGCCAACCCCACGCGCTGCAACATACCTTTGGAAAATTTGCGAAGCTGTTTGTCCGCCGAATCGGTCAACCCAACCTGAGCCAGCAATTGATCGGTGCGCTGTTTGGATTCGGATTTCGGCAAATCGCACAGCGCGCCGCAATAAAGCAGAAATTCGCGCGCCGTCAGGTAATCGTAAAAGTACGGTTGTTCCGGCAGATAACCGACGCGTTGACGCATTTTCACTTCGCCGATTGTCTCGCCGAAAATTCGCGCTGCGCCAGCGGTCGGTTCGATCAACCCCATCAGAATTTTGAACGTCGTCGTTTTGCCCGCGCCGTTCGGCCCCAACAGTCCGAAAACTTCTCCGGCTTCGACTTGCAAACCCAAACCATCCAGCGCGCGAATCTGTTGTTTGCGCCAGAAGCCCGTCGAATAATCCTGAGTCAAATTTTCTATCTCAATGACTGGCATCTTGTGATTGCGGATTTGTTTGAAGCTGGCGAAGCTGTTCTTCGCAAACCTGTTTGACGAAATCGTCAGTGCTTTCTTCGTACAGGCGCAAAAACATCTGCCTTGCGGTTTCGCGGTCGCCGCCTTTGGCGATCATTGTCGCGGCCATCGGTTGCATCCACGCCGGAGCGCCAGGCAATTGGCTGCCGCGATTGTAAGCTTCAGCAGCCTGTCGGAATTTTCCCTGCCGCCACAGCGCGAAGCCCAGGTCTTGATACAAACGCCATTCGTTCGGATTGTTGCGAATGCCGAGTTCGATGAAGCCGACGGCTTCGGCAGGATCATTGTATTGCAGAAAGAATCCTCCGAAGCGAAACGCTGTAATGTGACGCGGATCGAGATCAACGATGATGTCCAGCATTGGTCTGAGCAAAGTCAGTTTGCCCGCGTCGAAAGTTTCGCCCAGTTGCCGTTGCTGTTCGAACTTTTCGCCGAAATAAATGCTGGCGCTGATCCAGTACATATCCGCCAGCAATCCGTTGAAACCAAGACTGGCTCGTCTGAGCGCTTCGCCCGAACGCAGGTAAAGCGTGTCTTCGGCGGCAAACAACGGGCGTTGCTGATCGTCAAGCCAGCGTTGCGTCACCGCGCTCAAACCCAGAGAGGCAATCAATATCAACGGCCAGACGAATTTACTTCCGCGCTTCATTTGAAGTTTCTCCGCTCGAAGATCAGCACTGCCAATGCCAGCAAAGCCGCAACGTAAAAACCTGCGTAGACGGAATTTCCAATCAGCAATCGAGCCGGAACCGATTGCCCGTAGGCCGCTTCGTTGATGAAATTGAAATTGGCCAGATTCGGCAGCAGATGATAAAGCGCGCGGCTGACGGCGCGAGTCGCAGCCGAGTTCGCAGTTTCGGCAAACAGTTTCAGGTCTGGACTCCAACGGCCAATCAGAAAAACCAGCAGCGTGAACAGCGCCGACAATGCCGGAGATGAAAAGCAGGAAAAGAGCAGCGCGACGGCGGTCATCACCGCCAGTTCCAGAAAGATCAGATAAGCCGCCGGCCACAAATTCAATTGCGCGGAATCGAATCCGCCTTTGACAAACATCAGCGCCAGCGAAACCGTCAAAGCCATTGCCGCCGTGTTGACCAGCAAGGTCAGACACAGTCCCAAATATTTGCCCAGTATGAACTGAAATCGGCGAACAGGTTTCGACAAAATGACGACGATGGTTCGCCGTTCGATTTCTTTTGAAACCAGCCCGATGCCGATGAAGATGGCAATCAGCAAACCGAAAATTGACGTCGCTGATAATCCGACATCAATGATGATTTTCGCCTCCTGACCGACCGCGATTCGCCCCATGACAACAGCCGCAACGACGATCAACGCGACGAACAACACCAGGTTGTACAGCACGCGGTCGCGAACCGATTCGCGAAATGTGTTGAGGGCGATGGCGATGATCTTCATGAAGTAGGGAATGAATCAGTGCGGCTGACGGTGGAATGGACTTTAGTCTGTTCCACCAGGCGACAGGCTAAAAGCCCGTCACCACCTCTCTCAACCTCAATTGTTTCGACTAACTATTTGCAAGCAGGTAAAACAGCAGATCAACTGCGGGCGGAGCAATTCCAAGCTGTCGAATCATTCCGACGACCTGGCCTCGATGAAGCGTCGCGTGATTGACGACGTGCTGCATCTGAGCGACCAGCGGCAAGCTGAACGCCTCGCCTTTGATGTTTTTGTAACTCAATTCGGCGTGCAACGCGTCCATCGTCAGGCCGTCGAGCAACGCGCTTCGTTCGGATTCGATCTGTTGCCAGCGCCCGCGCAAAGCGGCAAGGTCCGCGAAAGTTTTGTCGTTCCAGATTTCCGACGGCGAAGTTCCCTGCCATCGCGACAACCAAACCCATTCGGCTCCGGCCATATGCGCCAGAGTGCCAAGTATCGAACCGTGGCTGATTTTGAAATCGTGGCGCAACTGTTCGTCGGTCAGTTTTTCAGCCGCGTCCAGCGCCAGATTGTTGGCGTATTCCGTGTAATCGAAAAGTTGGCGAATGTCTTTGAGGTTCATTGTGACTCCTGATTGACGAATGCGTTGGCGATTTGCCCGGCAATGCGAGCGTTGTTTTCCAGCAAGGCGATGTTCGCGCGCAAGGCTCGACCTTCGGTGCGGGCGGCGATGCGCGACAACAGAAACGGCGTGACGGCTTTGCCCGAAATTCCCTGTTCGGCAGCGGCGGTCAAAGCTTCGTCAATGTGTTTGTTTATTTCGCTTGCCGGAACTTCATCCGTGGCCGGAACCGGAGCGACGACCAGAACAGAAGTTGTGAATCCTAGTTGCCAATGCTTCGTCGCAATCGCTGCGACTTCTGCCGTAGAATCGGCGCGCAAATCCAATTGCAAACCGCTCGACCGCGAATAAAAGGCCGGAAGCTCGTCGGTTTGATAACCAATGACCGGCACGCCCAATGTTTCCAGAACTTCCATCGTCTTCGGCAAATCCAGAATCGCTTTGGCTCCGGCGCAAACCGCGACGACCGGATATCCGGCCAGCGCATTCAGATCAGCCGACATGTCGAAACTATCGCCTGCTCCGCGATGCACGCCGCCGATGCCGCCTGTGGCAAAGACCTTGATTCCGGCCATCGCGGCGAAATGCAAACTGGAAGCGACGGTCGTCGCTCCCCAGCGATTTTGAGCCATGACAGCGCCCAGGTTTGACAGATTGACTTTGGCGACATCGCCGCGCCGGCTGATGGAAACAACTTCGTCTTCGCTCAAACCGATGATCGGTCGTCCGGCGATGATGCCGATGGTTGCCGGTTCGGCGCCCGATTCGCGCACGGCCAGTTCGCAGGCTCGCGCGGTTTCCAGATTGTGCGGAGCGGGCAATCCGTGAGCGATAACGGTTGATTCCAGCGCGACGGATGCGCGTTGATTTTGCAAAGCATGGGCTACGGCAGGTGACAGAGAAAACATTTGTGTGATGAGAGGCCTCTTGAAAAACGAATTTGGCTTACTTATGCTCAGCCGCGCTCAAGCTTAGCTCAGGTCAGTCCGATGAGCCAAGCAAGCAGAATTCCGGTAGTGTCCTAAAGTTGTGTTGCTGGCAATCTGAAAATTTTCTCCCACAAAG
>CAYRQB010000003.1:17270-48693 GCA_964426025.1 uncultured Heliomicrobium sp. | reverse complement strand
TTTAGTTCTCAGCCTGTTTCTTCTGCTCGTCTTCAACACTCTGGCCGCCGGCCAATCGGAGCAAAAACCTTCTGCGGCTCAACACAGCTTTGAAATTATCGAAGGCGTCTTTCACGACGGGCTGGGAACCTTCGCCGAACTGAAGCTGGCCAACGAATTGATCGTGCTTGGCAAAATCAGTCAGCCGCCATTCGACCTGCGAGCGAGCGAAGCCAAAATGCGCGAAGCCGTCGAACGACTGCCTGCAAATCATCCGGCTCGCAAAAAGTTTGAAAGCGAACAAGCAAACATCGCCGCCGCCGCCGAACGAGGAGCGATTGAGTTGCTCAATCGCTTCGGCAAATCCTCTCTCATTCGCGTTCATCACACCGCCAGAGATTTCAGCAATGCCAAAGCCGCCGATCTGGTAATCGAATTTCAAACCGGCGAGCGCTGGCCGGTTTCCGTCAAGATGGAAAAGTCCAACAAGATCGCCGTCGCCGAAGGCCAAACGCCGGACATTCAAACGAAATGGGCTGAGCGATACTTTCAGGTTTCACCGCCGGAGTTTGATTCGATGATGCGCGAGCTTGGCTTCGATTCGATGGCTGAATTGAAAACGAATTATCTGAACGTTTCCCGATTGGTTGCCGAAATTTTGATTCGCAAATTGCGATTGACCGATTGTCAGCCGAACGATTTCAGCCGTGCGCGGGTGACGAATGTCGAAGCGGCGAAGTTTCTCTTTCGCCAGTTGCTGCATTTCAAACGCGGAAACGACGGCAGCACAGTTATCATCTTCGACCGCGAAAGCGGCGCGGTACAGTGGGAATCGAAGCTGGAAGGAATTGATATTGAACGGATGACAGTTGATCGAATCTCTTTCCGACCTTCGCGCCCGCGCGTCAATCGGATAGCTTCGGAATTCGGCATCAAGATTGACGGTCAGGTGGTAGTGACTTTTCAGATCAAGCACAAACGCGGCAAGGCTCGCGGCAGCAACCGGCAGTTCGAGTTTTCAGACATCACGACGCGGCTCATTTTGTGACGCGGACGTAATGAATGAATTCAATCGTTGCATCGCGTTTGTATTCGCGCCCGTTGTCAGCCTTGAAGCGATTGTATGCCTGCTGAAAAGTTCTCGGCTCGCCGCGCAAACTCAGAATCCGTTCGATCTCTTCCAAACTCAGCACGCCTTCGTCGTTGTAACTCAACAGTAAGTGACGCGTTCGCGCATTGACGATCAAATCTTCCAAAGCTTCCGCAGCTTCTTTCGATTGGCAATAACGGCTTCGCGGGTAATCGCGCATTCCGGTCACGCCTGAAAGTTGCGGATCGTCATAAGCCGCGATGGTTTCCAACACGTGGTAATTCGCGCCGTACTGGCGATGGTTGTACGGCGGATCGAGATAAAGCACATCGCATTCGATCTCGCGGATCAACTGGTTGGCGTCGCGATTGAAAACCTGACAACCCTTGACGTGATTGGAAAGCGCCAGAGGTCTAAGCTCCAACGGGCGAAGGGCGCTCTTTTTGAATTGCTTCAGGTAAGCGCCGTAAACGCTGGCGGTGTTGGCGCGCTCGTCAATCGCTTCCAGCAACGACGCCAGCAGATAAAAGTATTCGTCTTCGTTGATCAGATTCTGTTCGCGCCAGATTTCGACGGCTTGGCGTATGGCGTCGGCTTTCTCGGCGTTTTCAGCCGAATAATAAAACCGCTTTCCGTCCGGGCCGTAGTTTTTGGCGATGAATCCTTTGACGCCGGAAAGATTGCCGACGAAAGCCAGAACCGTTGCGACCGAATCGCCGAGCGGCAAAGATTGTCCTTGGATCTGTTGAGAGAAATTCTGACGAAGAGATTGAAAGTAAGGCTGATGATCAATTCCCAGGTAAGCTCTGTTGAGTACGTAAGCGTAAAGCTGTAAGTCGTTGGCGATGACGCGCAATCCCATTCGCTTGAACAAGCGCCCGACTGCTCCGGTCCCGGCGAAGATGTCGCAAGCCGTTCGCTCATCGCCGTCGCGAACTTCGCGCCACACCTGTTCGATGAATGGCAACAGCGAGTGTTTTGAGCCGATGTAATTCATCTTCGCTGCTATCTATCCCCGAATGAAATGCCAAGATCGCGTGCCGATTGAATGACGTCGTAATCGAGCGGGACTTGTTTGCGATTTTTGATGGCGCTTTCCAGCGAGACGGTAATTATGGTGGAAGCCTGGTGAGCGACCATAACGTTGCGTTCTCCGCGTTCGATGGCTCGAACGGCTGCCGCGCCGAAACGCGTGGCCAGCAATCGGTCAGCCGGAGTCGGCTGACCTCCGCGTTGCAGATGTCCCAACACCAGCGAGCGGGTTTCGTAACCTGTCAATTTGCCAAGCACTATGGCCAGATGCTCGGCAATTCCGCCAAGCCGCCGCGTTTCGCCTTCGACCAAAGCGTCCTGGAAGATTTGCTCGCGCCCGACCTGGCGAGCGCCTTCGGCGGCAACGACGATGGCAAAATTGCGTTTGCGCCGCCAACGGTCGTGAAGCTTTTCGGCAATTGCCTCCAGCCTGTATTCGATTTCCGGAATCAGTATGACATCGGCTCCGCCGGACATGCCCGAATACAGCGCAATCCATCCGGCATTGCGTCCCATGACTTCAACGATCATGACTCGTTCGTGAGATTCGGCGGTGGCATGCAATTTATCAATCGCGTCAGTCGCCGTCGTGACGGCGGTGCTGAAACCGAAGGTCATTTCAGTCGCCATCAGATCATTGTCAATGGTCTTGGGAACTCCGACGATTGGAATTCCTTTCTGCGCCAGTTCATTGGCAATGGTCAAAGTCCCATCGCCCCCGATGACAACCAGCACGTCCAGACCCAGGCGACGGAAAGCCTCGACGACGTCATCCGAAACGTCGCGTTCGGCGGTAAGCCCGTCTTCCTGAACTATCAGCTTGAATGGATTTCCGCGGTTGGTCGTGCCGAGAATCGTGCCACCGCGATAAATGATGCCGCGTACATCCTGCGTGTTCAGCAGGTGTACGCGGTCGGAATGAAGCAAGCCCTCAAAACCTTTTTCGATGCCGAAAACTTCCCAGCCGCGATTGAGCGAACTGGTAACAACCGCCCGAATAACAGCATTTAAGCCGGGACAATCTCCGCCGCCGGTAACGAGGCCGATTCTTAAGAATTGAGAGTCTGCTTTGCTGTCTGAAGCCATATTTGAATCAGTTCAGGATTCCAACACAGGGGACAAAGTGATGAAGCGCAATTGATGCCGGGAAGTACTCCGGCCAGACTCCAACTTTACCCCTTTGCTCGGAATCTTCAAAACCAATTCAGGAAGCGGCGGACAACATGGCCAAATCGTTGATCACAATGTGACGCTCGCAAATGTCAATCAGTTCACGGCGGCGCAAATCATTGAGATGGGCGGTGACCGATTCGCGAGTGCTGCCAACCAGATCGGCAATCTCCCGATGAGGCAATTTCAGATTGATCATTACCGATCCGTTTTCCTGAACCGTCCCATACCGGAAAGCCATTTCGGACAGCACTTTTGTCAATCTCCCGGGAACGGCTTCCAGCGATAGGTTCAATACTCGCTCTTCAGTGCGTTTCAGTCTTTCGCCAATGGTGCGGAAGACATAATCGTAAAGCTTCGGATACTCACTGATCAGATTCTGAAAATCCTCTTTGCTGGCGCACACGACAGTTACGTCTTCGTGTGCCAACATCGAACGGTCGCGACCTCCGGTCAAATATAGCGCGTCTTCGCCGAAGATTACTCCGGGCGCCAGAATGTCAATCAGAGCCTGATTGCCACGCCGGTCATGGCGCATGACTTTGACATAACCATGAACCAGTCCGTAAACCATGCTGCGCTCATCACCGACACTGTAAATTACATTGCGATGGGGAATGCGCTTGAATGAAAAGCGCGAAGCAATTCCCTTGAGCGTCAGGTAATCGAAGAGATAGCCAAATTCCAAATGGGCTAAAGCCTCGATAATGTCCAAGCTGGACGTTGAACGCCTTCTGTGCTTAACGCCTCCGACGGGGCTAGCTTGATTTATGGTTCCCATATGCTTACCTGCGATCTCTCTTAACCACACGGATAACCTGTCATTTAGGTGAGCGAATCCACAAAAAGAGTGAACTTATCTCAGCGGTAATGCCAATCCACCAACTGTTTGTGGCTCGACTCAACTCTGGGTCAAAAAACCTGTTACCCGTAGGGTTTAAATTTAGATTTATTAGCCGTCAATGCTGTCTGAGTTTGAACGGCAAAAGTCTCATTCAAAACGATTTGACTCTTGTCGGGCTTGAGGCTGATAAACAACTCTCTGCCCTCCAAGATTTGCAAAGCGCTCGTTAATCTTTTGTGGGGATATTTACTACAAGCGCAACATAGCACAACCTTCTTTTCAGATACAACCTTTGATTCGCACATTTTTTCATTTTCTGTCATCTTCTATCTTACAAGATAGTCTCATCAAGGCTTATGTCTTTGCCTATTTGCAGCCTATTATTGGATTTCCTGTCTCGCCGCTTGCTGACTGCAGGATATTTCGTTAAGATGTTAATGAATGAGCGTTCATTCACCGACATCTTAAACTAATCCCAAACCACATGCAGACCAAAAGAAAAGTGGCTATTCGAGTCGAGGATTCATCCGAGGAAAAAAACCGTAACGGTAAGTCAGAAGCTATCTTACGCGCGGCAGCGAAGGTCTTTGCCCGGTCAGGGTATTTCAATGCCAAAGTCTCTGACGTGGCTCGCACGGCGGGGGTCGCAGATGGCACAGTCTATCTTTATTTTAAGAACAAAGATGACCTTCTGACTTCCATCTTCAGTTGGGCAATGGGTGAATTTTTGAACCGCTCCCGGATTGAATTGCAGGAATTTACCGACCCGCGCGAGAAGCTTCGTAGGTTCGCAAATTTGCATTTTTCCTTACTGGAACAAGAGCGGGACATCGCCATAGTTTTCCAGATTGAGTTACGTCAATCCACCAAATTTATGGAGCAATTTTCAACCACCTATCTGGCCGAATACCTGCAAATGCTCCGCGAGATTATTGAAGAAGGTCAGAAGAGTGGCTTGTTTCGCAAAGGGATGAGTTCCAAATTGATGGCCAAACTGTTGTTCGGAATGCTTGATGAAATGGCTACCAATTGGGTTTTGAGCCACAATAATCACAGTCTGACTGCCATGGTCGAGCCGGTATTGGACATTTTCTTCAATGGGGTGAATGCAAGTCATGCCTGAAACCAACCCTGCAAACATTCAAACGCTTGTTGATCTGTTTGGACACGTTGCCGCCAAAGAGAATGCTTCTCTTCTCAATTTCAGAAACGATGAAGGCTGGATTGGCGTGTCCGCAGGTGAATTGGCTGAAAAAGTTCGACTGACGACAATGGGTTTGTTTGCGTTGGGCGTCAAACCCGGCGATCACGTCGGACTTCTTTCGGAAAACCGCGTCGAATGGACAATTGCTGACCTGGCGGTTCTCAATTGCGCCGCCGCTGACGTGCCGATATATGCCACACAGGCTCCAAAACAAGTGGCTTACATTTTGAACGACGCGGGCGTTGAAGTTTTATTCATCTCCAATCAAGCTCAATACGACCGGGTTCGCGATTCTCTGAATCTTTGTCCAAAACTGCGAGCGATTATTTCGTTCGATCCGATACAGGCTCCGAGCGGAAAAGCCATGAGTTTCGAGGAATTGCTGACCTGGGGCACAGCGGCCAATGATACAAACCCGAATGCCTTTGAATCTTTGCGGGAAACCGTCAAACCTGACAGCCTGGCTACGCTGATTTATACGTCCGGCACAACCGGCGATCCGAAAGGAGTGATGCTTTCTCACGGCAATCTGGTTTCAAACGTGCTCAGCACGGCCAAAATCATGTCGGTCGGAGAAGACGAGCCGGCGCTCAGCTTTCTTCCTTTCTCGCACATCTTCGAGCGGTCAGTCATCTATTACTACCTGTTTACCGGAGCAAAAATTTTCTATGCCCGCAGCATAGAATCCGTCGGCAAAGACCTGCTAGAAGTAAGGCCGTATTACCTGACCAGCGTTCCCCGCCTGTTCGAAAAAATCTATTCTCGCGCAATGGAGAAAGCTGAAGAAAAAGGCGGAGCGACGCTCAAGTTCGCTCATTGGGCTGTCGAAGTCGGCAAGCAATGGGCGGAAATTGTCAGCGAAGGCGGAAGCCCGGGTTTAGGTTTGAGCCTGAAACAAAAGATTGCCGACGCGTTTTTTTTCTCCAAATGGCGAGCGGCGATGGGCGGACGGATTCGTTATTTCGTTTCCGGCGGCGCGGCGCTGGAGCCGGAACTGGCCAAAGCTTTCTTCGCCGCCGGATTGCCTATATTGCAAGGTTACGGTTTGACCGAAAGCTCGCCGGGAATCACTTCCAATTCGGATGTCCATAACCGGCTTGGCTCTGTGGGTCGCGCTATGCCGGGTGTGACGATCAAAATCGCCGAAGACGGAGAGATTCTATGTTCCGGCCCGAATGTCATGCAGGGTTATTACAACCTGCCAGAAGAAACCGCGGAAACTATCGAAACCGACGCCGACGGACGCGTCTGGTTGCACACGGGCGACATTGGTGAACTGGACAAGGACGGATACCTTTACATCACCGACCGCAAAAAGGATTTGCTGAAAACCAGCGGCGGAAAATACGTCGCCCCTCAACCGATTGAAAACGCCATCAAACGCAGCCGTTATGTCAATCAAGTGGTGGTCATCGGCGATCAACGCAAATTCCCCGCTGCGCTGATTGTTCCGCAGATGGACATTTTGCAGGCTTACGCTTCGCAAAACGGGATTGAAGCGTCTTCGCCCGGCGAATTGATCCGTCATCCGAAAATCGTCGGGTTGATTGAAAACGAAGTGGACAAAAACACTGGCGAGTTTTCGCAATATGAGAAGATCAAGGCGGTGTTGTTGCTCGACCACGAAATGACCGTTGAAAGCGGCGAACTGACGCCGACGCTGAAAGTCAAACGTCGAGTCGTGGTTGAAAAACACAAGAAAGCGATTGATCATCTTTACCACGAAAAAGAAGACGCGCACGCTTTGGCCAATTGAAGAGCGCCTGGAAATCTCCGCACGATTCCGATAATTGATTCAACTTTTCATCAGACGTATATGAGCACGCAATTTCCCATCAATTTGAGCATCACGCGAATCGCCAAACACACGCCGTCCGTGTGGAGTTTTTTTATGATTCCGCAAAGCGCGCCACGACCGAATTTTACCGCCGGGCAAGTCGCGGTTCTGGAAATGGATTCTTACGGTGATTCATATTACGCCTTCGCTTCAGCGCCGGAAGAAAACGAGTTCGAGTTTTTGATCAAGCGCCGGATTTCCACCACTGTCAGCAGCGGCTTGTTCGACCCACACATAGCCAAACGCGTCGTGTTGAAAGACATCATTGGCGACGGTTTCCGGGTCGAAGAATATAAAGACCACGATTTCGTCTTTGTGGCGATGGGAACAGGTCTGGCTCCATTGCGATCAGCGCTTCGACACATTTTCCCCAACCGTGACAAGTACGGAAGATTGTTCGTGCTTTACGGCGCGCGTCACATTGAAGATTTCTGCTACGAAGACGAGATGACAACCGATTGGCGGCAACACGGAGTTGAGCTTCGCCAGGTCATCAGTCAACCAGGCGACAGCGATTGGGACGGGCCGACCGGCTACGTTCAAAGCCTGCTCGATCACGTTGTGCCGAAAATGAACAACCCTATGGCGATGGTCTGCGGGTCGCAGGAAATGATCGCGCAAACGAAAATCAGGTTGGGCGAACTTGGCTTTGCTCAGGATAAGATTCTGACGAACTATTGACACGCTGAAACAGTTTGCTGGTTCGGGCAAGATGCCCGCGACACAAGTGCGAGCGGCATGCTCGCGCTCCAGATTTTCAACAGGAGACATCAACAATGCAGATCAAAAAAGCAGCGGTTTTGGGCGCGGGAGTAATGGGCGCGCAAATTGCCGCGCATCTGGCAAACGCCGGAATTCCAAGTTTGCTACTGGACATTGCGCCGAAAGATTTGACGCCCGAAGAACAGGCGAAGGGTTTGACGTTGGAATCGCGCGCAGTTCGCAACCGCTTTGCGCAAGCCGGTCTGGACGCCGCGCTGAAAGCCAAACCGGCGGCATTTTTCATCGCCGATTCGGCCAAACTGATTGAAGTCGGAAATTTCGACGACGATTTACCGAAGTTGAAAGATTGCGATTGGGTGGTCGAAGCCATCGTCGAAAAGCTGGACATCAAACGCTCGCTTTACGAACGCGTCGAACCGCATCTGAAACCGGAAGCGATCATCACGTCGAACACTTCGGGCATTCCGCTCAGCAGCCTGGCCGAAGGTCGTTCGGACAACTTCCGAAAACGTTTTCTCGGAACTCATTTTTTCAATCCGCCGCGTTATCTGCACCTGATGGAAATCATCACTCAGCCGAATACCGACGCAGAAGTGACGAAATTCATGGCTGATTTCACCGACCGCGTTTTGGGCAAAGGCGTCGTTTACGCCAAAGACACGCCGGGTTTCGTCGCCAATCGCATCGGCAATTTTTCAATGCTCAACGCCTTCAACGTGATGAGCGAACTCGGGCTGAGCTTTGAAGAAGTTGACGCCCTGACCGGCACAATCATCGGCCACGCCAAAAGCGCCAGCTTTCGCACGCTGGATGTCGTCGGTTTGGACACGGCCTACAACGTCGCCAAAAACCTTTACGCTTCGCTGCCGAACGACGAAAAGCGCGAAGCTTTCAAAGTGCCGGAGTTCATGGAAAAGATGGTCGAGCGACGATTGCTCGGCGACAAAACCGGCGGCGGTTTTTATAAGAAAGTCGGCAAAGACATCACGACTTTAGACCTGAGCACTTTTGAATATCGCCCGCAGCAGAAAGCTCAATTCGCTTCGGTCGGCGCGGTCAAACAAATCGAAAGCCTGCCCGAACGATTACGCGCTCTGGTTTACGCCGACGACAAAGCCGGTGAATTCCTGTGGCGGACGATGTCTGAATCGGCTTGTTACGCCGCCAATCGCATCCCGGAAATTGCCGCGAACATCGTCGAAATTGACAACGCGATGAAGTGGGGCTTCGCTCACGAAATGGGACCGTTTGAAAAATGGGACGCCATCGGCGTCGAAAAATCAGTCGAGCGAATGAAGGAAGAAGGTCGCGCGATTCCCACCAACGTCGAAAAGATGCTCGGCACGGGAGCGAAAAGTTTTTACAAGACTGAAAACGGCACGCGTTACTTTTTCGATTTCGCCAGCGGCCAATACAAACCTGCCCCCTTGCCCGCCGGAATCACCATCCTGAAATCGCTGAAAGACCAGAGCAAAGTCGTCAAGAAAAACGCCGGAGCGAGTTTGATTGATCTGGGCGACGGCGTGGCCTGCGTTGAATTTCATTCGAAGATGAACGCGCTCGGCGCCGATCAGCTTGGCATGATTCAGCATGCGATCAAGGAAGTTGAAAAGAACTTCGTCGGTCTGGTCATCGGCAATCAGGGCGAGAATTTTTCCGCCGGAGCGAACATCATGATGATGCTGATGGCGGCGCAGGAAGGCGAATGGGACGAAATCAATTTGGGCGTCAGGCAATTCCAGAACACGACGATGAGCTTGCGCAATTCAGCCAAACCCGTGGTCGTCGCTCCGCACCATCTGACACTGGGCGGCGGATGCGAAATGGTCCTGCATTCGGATCGCGCTGTGGCTGCGGCTGAAACTTACATTGGTCTGGTCGAAGTCGGCGTCGGGGTCATCCCCGGCGGAGGCGGAACCAAAGAAATGGCCGTCAGAGCTTCCGACATCGCAGCCGCTTCGCCGGGCGTTGACCAATTCGAAGTTTTGAAACATCACTTTGAACTGGCCGCGATGGGCAAGGTCGCAACCAGCGCCGCCGAAGCTCGCAACTGGGGATTGATGCGGAAAACCGACCGCATTGTCATGAACGACAAACGCGTCATCGAAGAAGCAAAGCAAACCGTGTTGGCAATGAATCGCGAAGGCTACACGCCTCAACAGCCGAAGCAGGATGTACTGGTTCTGGGCGAAGCAGCGTTGACGAAATTCAAACTCGGCGTTCATATGCTCAAGCGTGGCGGATATATCTCCGAACACGACGGCATCATCGCTCTGAAAATCGCCAACGTCATCTGCGGAGGCAATCTGACTTGCCCGACTCGCGTCAGCGAACAATACCTGCTCGATCTGGAACGCGAAGCCTTCGTCAGCCTGTGCGGCATGAAAGCCACCCAGGAACGGCTGGCTCATATGCTGAAAACCGGCAAGCCATTAAGGAACTAATTGTAGTTGGATTCCGTCGTAAACTTATTGAAGAGGGACTAATGGCAACGGCATCGAAACAAATTAAACAAGCTTTTTCCGAACCGCATCCACATCAGTGGACGCGCGAGGAATATTACAAAATGGGGGAAGCTGGATTCTTTCGGCAGAAGCGCGTTGAATTGATCGAGGGCGAGGTGATGGAGATGAGTCCTATTTACAGTTTGCACGCGACCGCAGTCACGATAATTGACGAAGTCATCCGTAGGTTTTTTGCCAAAGGATGGGTCGTAAGAACTCAAAACCCGTTGAGCCTCGGGATCAATTCTGATCCTCAGCCGGACATCGCGATTATGGCTGGCAAAGCACGAGACTTTAAGGAAGCGCACCCAACAACTGCGGCGCTGGTGATCGAGATCGCCGACACAACATTGTCTTACGATCGGAAAGTCAAAGGTAGCCTGTACGCCAAATCAGAAATCGCCGACTACTGGATCGTAAATTTGCAGAAACGGCAAGTCGAGGTTTATCGCCGCCCGATGATTGATGCCTCTGCCAAATACGGTTACAGCTATGCGGACAAAAATATCTTCACCGAAGAAGAATCTGTTTCGCCATTAGCCAAACCCAAAACGAAGATCGCTGTCGCAGATTTGCTTCCCTAATCGGGTTCAGGAAAACAAAAAGCGTTAGGTATTAAAGGAGAAAATCATGCGTGAAGCAGTAATAGTAAATGCACTGAGAACCGCCATCGGCAAAGCCCCGCGCGGCGCGCTGAAAGATTCCAGGCCGGACGATCTGGCCGCCGCCGTCATCAGGGAATTGATGACGCGGACGCCGGAAGTCAGTCCGAACGAAATCGAAGACGTGGTCATCGGCTGCGCGACGCCAGAAGCTCAGCAAGGCATGAACATGGCCAGGCAGGCTGCGCTGCTCGCCGGTTTGCCGAATTCGTCTTCGGCCATCACGATCAATCGTTTCTGCTCATCGGGCTTGCAGGCGATTGCCCAGGCCGCCGAACACATTATGGTCGGTTCGGCTGACGTGGCCATCGGCGGCGGAGCCGAATCCATGTCGCAACTGCCAATGGGCGGTCATAACCTGTCGCCCAATCCGACGCTGGTGGAAAGCTATCCCGACACTTATCTGAACATGGGATTGACGGCTGAAAATCTGGCGCGCAAATACGGCATCACTCGCGAACAGGCTGACGAATTCAGCGTGCGCTCGCATCGCAACGCAGCTTCGGCGATTGATTTTGGCCGATTCAAGGAAGAAGTCGTTCCTTACACCGTCGCCACGCGCGAACTGGAAACGGACGAAAAAGGACGAGGCAAGATTCGCGTCCGTGAAACCGTCTTCGAAGTTGACGAAGGCGTTCGCCGCGACACTTCAATGGAAGGCCTGGCGAAACTTCGTCCGGCGTTCCACGTCAAAGGCACTGTCACCGCTGGCAATTCGTCGCAAACTTCCGACGGCGCAGCGGCGGCATTGGTGATGTCTCGACAGCGCGCTGAAAGTCTGGGTTTGCAACCGATGGCTCGCTTCGTCGCTTTTGCCACGGCGGGCGTAGCCCCAGAAGAAATGGGCATCGGCCCGGTCGTGGCGATTCCAAAAGCGCTGAAGATCGCCGGACTGAAGATGGAAGACATTGACCTGATCGAATTGAACGAAGCATTCGCGGCTCAGGCGTTGTCTGTGATCAAGGAATTGAACCTCGATCTTGAACGATTGAACGTCAACGGCGGAGCAATCGCGCTTGGCCATCCGCTCGGTTGCACCGGCGCGAAGCTGACAGCAACCCTGCTTTATGAAATGAAACGCCGCAAAGCCCGCTACGGCATGGTCACGATGTGTGTCGGCGGCGGAATGGGCGCGGCAGGCATTTTTGAAAATTTGATGCGATAAAAACTTATCCCACGAAGACACACGAAGAGGACACGAAGAAAATCAAAGCAAGACGATTTTGAGACAGCTGACAATACACAGGATTTACAAGATGTAACAGGATTGGCTTCAAACCGGCTCAACCTCATGTTTTCATCCTGTTGAATCCTGTAAATCCTGTCCAAGTTTTTCTCTTCGTGCTGCTTCGTGTGACTTCGTGGGTGAAAACAATAGGAGAATAACCATGGCAGCAGCACTTGAAAAAGAAGTCATCAAAGGCGGAGGTTTTCTGCTTGCGGAAACAATGCCCGCCAGCGTTTTGTCACCGGAAGATTTCACCGACGAACAAAAACTGATCGGTCAAACGACGACCGAATTTTTCGACAAGGAAGTCATTCCCAACAGCGACAAGATCGAAAGCAAGGATTACGAAATTCAACGCGAGTTGATCAAAAACGCAGCCGACCTGGGCTTGATCAACGCTTCGATCCCCGAAGAATACGGCGGACTGGAACTCGATCACGTGTCGAACATGCTGATTGCTGAAAACATGTCCGGTCAGGCTTCGTTCTCAACAGGCTTCGGCGCAACCAGCAGCATCGGCCTGTTGCCGATTGTTCTGTTCGGCACTCACGAACAAAAAGAAAAATATCTGCCGAAGATCGGTTCCGGCGAATGGATCGGCGCTTATTGCCTGAGCGAATCGGGCTCAGGTTCGGATGCACTGGCGGCCAAATCAACCGCCCGGCTGAGCGAAGACGGCCAGCACTGGATTCTGAATGGCGAAAAGATGTGGATCACCAACGGCGCATTCGCCGATGTTTACACGGTTTTCGCCAAAGTTGACGGCGAAAAATTCACTGGATTCATAGTCGAACGCAACGATCCCGGCGTCAGCCACGGCAACGAAGAGCACAAGCTGGGCCAGCGCGGTTCGTCCACAACGCCGATTCTGATGCAGGACGCGAAGATTCCGAAAGACCGTTTGCTGGGCGAAATCGGCAAAGGCCATTTGATCGCTTTCAACGTGCTGAACTTCGGTCGCATCAAGATGGGCGCTGGCGCAATCGGCGGCGGCAAACGCGTGCTTGGCCAATCCGCCAAATACGCCGCTCAGCGTCATCAATTCGGACGCCCGATTTCCAGCTTCGGCGCGATCAAATACAAACTGGCTGAAATGCTGGCGCGATTGTACGCGGGCGAATCCGCCGTTTACCGCACCGCCGGGATGATCGAAACCAAGGAAGAAACGATTGACAAAAAGAACCCGGCAGAATTCATGAAGGCCATCGAGGAATACGCCATCGAATGCGCCATCATCAAAGTCGCCGGAACCGAAACGCTGTTTTATTGCGCCGACGAAAACGTTCAGATTCACGGCGGCAACGGTTTCACTGAAGATTATCCGGCTGAAGGCGTTTACCGCGATTGCCGCGTCAATCGCATTTACGAAGGCACGAACGAAATCAATCGTCTGTTGATTCCCGGCCAATTGATCAAACGCGCAATGAAAGGCGGATTGCCGTTGTTCCAGGCGGCGATGAAGTTGCAGGAAGAATTGCTGGCCGGTCCGTCGTTCGACGCCGACGAAGACGATTCGCCGCTGGCCAACGAACGCAAGCTGGCAGCCAACGCCAAGAAAGTCGCCATCGCTCTGATCGGTTCCGCCGCTCAGAAATTCCAGACCGCTCTGACCGAACAGCAGATGATTCTGAGTTGGACGGCGGACGTCATCATCGAAGCTTTCCAGATTGACAGCGCCGTTGGCCGCACGGCCAAGATGATCGCCCGCGACGGCGCTGACAAACACCAGCATGCGATTGACGCGACGCGGCTTTACACATACGACGCCATCAACCGCATTGACATCGCCGCCAAAAACGCTCTGGCTGCGATTGCCGAAGGCGACGAGCTTCGCGTCATGCTGGCCGCGCTTCGCCGTCTGACGAAACAGGAGCCGCTCAACACGGCTGCCATTCGCGAACGCCTGTCGGACAAGGTCGTCGAAGCCGGCGGCTACATATTTTGATTGCGGATTTGGGATTGCGGATTGCGGATTTGATTTTCCGCAATCCGCAAGTCAGAAATCATGCCAACGAATCTCGCCCTTCCTATCATTGACGCCTGGGCGCAACCCGCGCGGCGCGAAGCATTTGAAAAGCTGCCGGAGATTGCCCGGCTGTTCAAACAATCCGGCTCGGCGCATTTGCTGGAAACGGGTTTGACCGCTGCACAGATTGTCGCCGAAATGGATCGAGCGGGCGTTCAGACTTTGATGCTCACTGCCTGGCATCGTCCGGGGCAGTCCGTGTTCAGCAATGATCTGATCGCCGAGATGGTTGCCGAATTCCCTGACCGTTTCGTTGGCGTGGCTTCTGTCAATCTGGAAAAGCCCGTCGAAGCCGTCCGCGAATTGGATCGCGCGGTGACGCAGCTTGGCTTCAAGGCGCTACGCGTCATTCCCTGGCTGTGGAATCGTCCGCCGAACGACAAGTTCTACTTTCCGCTGTACGTCAAATGCATCGAACTCGACATTCCGTTTTGCACTCAAGTCGGCCACACCGGGCCGCTGATGCCTTCGGAAACTGGTCGTCCTGTTCCATACCTCGACGAAGTCGCGCTGGTCTTTCCCGAACTTAAAATCGTCGCCGGTCACATCGGCCATCCGTGGACGGATGAAATGATCGGCGTCGCCTGGAAACACGAAAACGTTTACATTGATACTTCAGCTTATCTGCCGCGCTATTATCCGCAGCAGTTGCTGCAATACCTGAAAACTTACGGTAAAGAAAAGGTGCTGTTCGGGACGAATTTCCCGATGCTATCGCTGGAAAAATGCGTCAAGCAGGTTGAGCAGTTGGGCTTGGCGGATGACGTGATGTACGGGTTTCTTTATGAAAATGCGCGACGTGTTTTCAAACTGGAAAAGTGAATTTACAAACCGTATTCGCGCTCAGCCGCGAGTCTTAAATTATCAGCCAGTGACGAAAAGTTTTTCCAAAAATCTCCAGCCGGATAAACATCAAATAAAAATTGTAAACTCACCTTCAAAGGTTTTACCAAATCCCCACTCAGTGGCATAATCCGCAGCACTGTACGGAGTTGGTCACCGGTTCGGTGAATCTGGTATTCGCCCCAACACAACAGGCTTAAGCCACCAAACAACACGTCGTCCCTACTTGTCCAAGCAAACGCGAAGTAACATAGGAGGAGTATATCGTGATTGTCCATCCCGCATCTTTACCGATTCAACCTGCGGTTGAGCAAATCCAGTGCGCAACCGTCTCGAAGATAGTTCCATTTGGAAACCACCGCCTGGAACTGTCGAAAGCGTCGCTTCCTGTCATTCACATCTACGAAGACCATTCGTTTGTCGTCGAAGAGATGCAGGACAATTCCTCTGACAGGAAGCCGGAGAACTCAGAACAGCAAAAGGTTCCTGATCAAGGGTCTCAGGCAACGACAAATGGGAATCCGAACGATGCTTCTCCGCAGCAGACGGTACAAAAAGAGCGCAGGCCATTTTGGGAACGTGTTTTTGGAATCGCCCCTTTGCGCGAACGTGTTGAAAAAGCCCTGACTGAAAAATGGAAGTTCCAGGACGTGCGGCCACGCCAGATCGAATTCCTGCTTAGCGACGACGAAGAAGAATTGCGACGCTTTTTCCTCAGCGGCACAAACGCAAATCAGTTCCACCGGCTGGTCAAGGAATTCGGATGCGGTTTTGAAACGCGTAATGGAAGAGTTGTGGATGATTCATTCGACACCATCAGCGAATACGGCCCCGAATTGATCGAGAAATATCCTGTTCTCATGCACAACCGGGAAGTAATCAAGCGTTATTATGCCGGTGTCTTCAGGGACGGCAGAATCGGAACCCAGTCGTTGATCAGAATCAGCCGCTCAATGTGGTTTGGCCCGTTTGAAGCGCCGAAGTTCAAGCAATACGCCAACATCCTCCATCGCCGCTTTCAAGTCCCTGAGCACGTCATCGGTCCGATGCTGTCCAGCGTCGGATATTCGTTCTGGCTCCAAAAAATCATGTATCGCAAATCGGCGCCGGATGAATTCCATAAACTTCTCAATAAAATCGCGCCTTCGGTCGAAGGCTCTGGAAACGCTTTTGCGCCGGCGCTCCAGCTTCTGGTGATTGGCGAAGAACATAAACTGCCGTTCCAGTCTCTCTATACTTTTGTGGACGACCTGAAATTGCAGCCGAAGGATTTCGGTCCCTTCAGCGCAATCATCTACAACCTGGGAGCCTACAGACTGGCCGAAGAAATCAAATGCCCGACCTTCGCCCAATTTTTGCGCCGCCAACTCGACGAATTCGGCGCTGACATCAACCAGGAATCCGGACGGCTCTTTGTTCAATCTTACAGAGAGTTCAAAGACAACGGAGAAGTCTTGCAGGCTTTGCTATCCCCTCAGTACCGCGAAACCAAAGCATTTCTGAAAAGCGTCGGAACGGTTTCGTCTTCGGTCTGGAATATGCAGCGTATCGCCATTCTGACGCAGACGCTGACGCCGGAAAAAAGATTGAAGATCGCCAAATTGTCCCGCGAACTGGCGACCGAATTGACTGTGGCTGACATCATGTTTCTGGCCGAAATCGCTGGCAACGAAGAAGAGTGCAAATTACTGCTCGACCGCCGAGCGCTGATCGCCGGAGTCAAAGACATTCCGATTGACCGCATTGTCGAACGCAGCCGCAACGATCTGGTCAAAGAATTGGAGCGGGAAATTGACAACGCCAACAGGAACGGCCTGTATCGTTCGGTCAGACGAATGATGAACATGATGAAAGAGGAAAAGCTGGCTTATACGGAACGCGTTGACCCAGGCAAGTTGACCAACATACAACTCAGCCGATTGATGATCTTTCATCGTTCAATTGACATTCCCGGCTTCCTGGACACTGTTGGCTGGAACGTCTCGCTGGATTTGCAGAATGATCGCAGCGAGGGCGGAGGTTACCTGGGTTACGATAAAGACATGGCCATGGTCACGATGGTTCCCGGTCAGCCCGGCGACAACAAAGCCTACAGACCGGTCAACCTGAATCGCGCGTCTGCATCATTGGCGCTGTTCCATAACCACGCGTTCAAAGACACCTTTGCCGACCGCTATCTCGGATTCCTGAGATGGTTTTTCCCGAAAAACAAAAATAAGGATAAATTCGCAGGGCCAAGCGGATGGCTGGGAGCGGAAAAAGGCGACATCACCGCTGCCGCCGTTTCGGAACTACCTTCGTTCATCATCACCAAAATCGGTCATCCGACGAAAACCGATGGCAGCCGAGATATGACCAACATACTGGTCAATTTCGACTGGGTCATCGTAGACCAGCAAACTGGTGAGGCTCTGCGTTCTGACCGTGGCGTTTTCACGGTTCCTTATTACGGCGACGATCAACTGGGCAAACTGAAATGGCCGTCGAAGAAGGAAATGAGACGTCGCGAAAAAGAACTGCGAGCCAAATGCCCTCCGGTTCTGGTGCAAAGCGCCGATGTCCAGTGACGCCGGTTTGAATTGGTAAGCAGAAAACTATGGCCAGCCATTGCCGATGGCTGGCCATTCTGCAAATTAAGGCTAGCCGAAACAGCCAATGAGTAATTCCCCCTATCGAGCCGTTCCAGCAACGACGAAATCAGGTTATTACCGACCTGGAAAATGCTTCAAACAGGAGAATCGTGTCCATTTCATTTGGACCGCAGGCGCAGATGATTTTGCCGACAACAAAAAATAATGACCAGAACGACACAAAAAACTGTCTCGCCGATTGACGGTTCGATTTATGCCGAGCGTCAATTGGCCACTTCACAACAAATTGAAAACACATTATCCAAAGCCGCCGCCGCTCAAATTGAATGGCGCAGTACGCCGGTCAGCGTGCGCGCTGAAATCTGCCGACGAATGAAAGATTGGCTGGTCGAACACGCCGACGAAATCGGCAAAGAATTGACCTGGCAAATCGGACGGCCAATCGCATACAGCCCGTTTGAGCTTCGCAGAGGGTTCAACGAACGAGTCAACTTCATGTGCGACATCGCCGAACGCGAACTCGCAGACATCGCCGTTGAACCGAAAGAAAATTTCCAGCGCTTCATTCGCCGCGAACCGGTCGGCGTCGTGCTGGCGCTGGCTCCGTGGAATTATCCTTGGCTGGCTTCGGTCAACGCTGTGGTTCCGGCAATTTTGGCTGGCAACAGCGTAGTTCTGAAAATCGCGCCGCAAACTCCGCTCGTAGCCGAACGTTACGCCGAAGCTTTTGCCGCCGCCGGTTTGCCCGAAGGCGTCTTTCAATTCCTGCACATTGATCACGATCAAGTCGCCGAAGTCATCAAAGACCGGCGAATCGGTTTTGTCGCCTTCACAGGCTCAGTCGCAGGAGGCCACGCCGTGCAGCGCGCCGCCAGCGAACGCTTCATCGCCACAGGTTTGGAACTCGGCGGCAAAGACCCGGCTTATGTTCGCCCTGATGCGAATCTGGCCGGAGCGATTGAAAATTTGGTGGATGGGGCGATGTTCAATTCGGGCCAATCCTGCTGCGCCGTTGAACGCATCTACGTTCATCAGGATGTTTACAACCAGTTTGTCGAAGGCGCGGTCGAATTGACCAAACAATACCGGCTCGGCAATCCGCTTGAAGCCGACGTGACGCTTGGCCCAATGGTTCGCACCGACGCCGCCGACAAAGCGCGCGCTCACATCGCCGATGCCTTGGCGAAAGGCGCGAAGGCTCTGGTTGATGAATCGCTCTTTCCGCTGAGCAAGGTCGGCACGCCTTACCTCGCGCCGCAAATTCTGACGGGCGTGGATCATTCGATGCTGGTGATGACCGAAGAAACCTTCGCGCCCGTTGTCGGCATCATGCCGGTCAAAGACGACGAAGAAGCAATTCAATTGATGAACGACAGCAAGTACGGCTTGACGGCTTCGATCTGGACTTCGGACGTTGACGCGGCCTTGAGCATCGGCGATCAAATCGAAACCGGAACGTTTTACATGAACCGCTGTGATTATCTCGATCCGACGTTGGCCTGGGCTGGCGTCAAAGATTCCGGGCGAGGCTGCACACTGTCACGGCTCGGCTTTGAAGCCTTCACTCGGCCAAAGTCATTTCACTTGAGGTTGAGTTTATGAAAATCGGCTTGCTGGAATGCGATCACGTCGGAGAAGATTTGCTGCACATCGCCGGAGATTATCGCCAGATGTTCGGCGACTTATTCAACCGTCACGCGCCGCAGCTACAGTTGGAATACTACGATGTTTGCAATGGCCAGTTCCCTGCCTCGGTGGATGCCTGCGAAGCATTCGTCTGCACAGGCTCGCGCTCTTCGGCCAATGATCCGGATGATTGGATTCAGGATTTGAAAAACTTCCTGCGGCAGTTGCGCGATGCGGACAAACCCTTCGTCGGGATTTGTTTCGGGCATCAAATGATGGCTCAGGCTTTGGGCGGAAAGGTCGAAAGAGCCTCGCAAGGTTGGGGCATAGGCGTTCACGACCTGAACGTCACGAAAACCGAAAGCTGGATGAAGCCAGAACAATCGAGTTGCGGCATTCAATACACACACTCCGATCAGGTCGTCAGGCTGCCGGAAAACAGCGAAGTGTTGGGCAAGAGCGATCATTGCCCTGTTGCTATGTTCCAGGTTGGAGAAAAGATGCTGGGCATTCAGGGTCACCCGGAATTTCCTGCGGCTTATGCTGAAGCGTTGGTTCGCAAGCGGACAAAGCTGATTGGAGAAGAGAAAGTCAACGCGGCGAAGTTCAACGCGCCGACTGACGAAGCAATTATCACAACTTGGCTGGCGAAATTTTTAGGTGTTTGATGCTTGACGCAGTACGGGGAGCTTGAAGGACCTGAGTCTTGTCGAAATGAAAGCTCAGGTCGTTCGCGCTCCCCTTAACGATTTTTATACGGTGATTGGCGTGCCGTCGAACTTGGTCAACGACAGGCCGTCAAAGCGTTCGTTCCAGCAATGCTTCAGGTCTTGAAGCACGCTGATGGCAATGGCTTCGCCGAGCTTGAGCGATTCGGTTGCATCCGAACGCCAATGCACTCCGGCAATGTTGCGACCGAGCGCGACATTTGAAGCCAGCTTGTTCAATTCGCCTCCGACAGTCAGTGGTTCAGTGCCGCGATAAGGCACCAGCGACGTGCCATCTGCCGAAGCCACAACCGGATCGGGAATCACCCACGACTCATCAAACCACCATTTCAGAACCGTGACACAGGCTCCGGCGACCGTCGCGTGTCCCGCGCCATAGGCCGGATGTGTCGGGCAGCCTTCGGGAAAAGCAATCGGCAACAGGTATGTGCCGAATTTGCGATTGACTTCCTCCAATGCAGCCGAGTTGAAAATTTCGTTGTTGATCGGATAAGTAGCAGCTTTGTTAATGTGGTTGTGTATGCGTCCACCGAAGGCTTCGGGGCGCAACCGGCGATGAACATACCATTTCTGATACCAGACCGCGCGCAATGCGTTGGTCGCCACTGATGCCACCAACGCCTGAATATGCGGATTGCCGAATGTGCCGAAACCGCATTGGTTGCGATATTTGTTGTAAGGATTGTTCGGATCGGTGGGCGCGCCGGAACCCAGCAGAACCATCAAAGCATTGAAATAACCCTGGTAAAGCAAGTCAACGTGAACCCATTCGCCCAAATCGCGCCCGTTGCGAATGTAACGTGCCGTTTGATCGTAACGATTCGGCAATCCGGCATTGCCTCGCGCATTTTGCGCATAAAGCCAATCGCTGTAATTCGTCAAATAATCGTCGCCCGGAATGGCCGTACGCATCCTTTGGCTGACTCGTTGCGCACCGATTGAATAATCTTTCCAGAGGAATTGTGAAATGTATGGGCCGGTCAAATCTCCAGGCGTCAGACCGCGAAATAGTGTTGCCGTAGTGACAGGGCCGCTGCTGACCTGTTGACGAATTGGAGCCGTCAATCTGTCTTGCTGAATATTTGCAGCATTATCGTTGGTAAATGCTTCCAGTATCTGATTCGACTGTGATCTGAGCGCCAGTCTGGGCCGGAACTTGGGTCCGCGAAAATCAGAGAATCGGGTCAGGTCTGCGGCGGCGGCGCTGGTCAGCGGATGAGAATCGTAATCCTGGAAAGAAATATCGCGCGTCAAAGCCATCCAGTAATTCTCGGCAATTTCGGCGGCGACTTCGGCGCTGGCGAAAACGGGCGCGGGTTGCTGGTACATGTGAAACGGATCAGCGCCCTGCATCTCGAAGGTTAAACCGGCCTGGGGATTTTTGAACTGAACCTGACTGTCTCCCATCGGAATGCGCTCGAAATCGTCCGGATTGCCTGTTTTCAATGCCTCCAACAAATGGTTGTAAGCCACCTGGTCAACTTCGCCGAGCGAATTGTGCGGCAACCCTTTGGAGTAATTTCCGATGCGATTGAGGTAGCGCTTTTCGTCGCCATTGTTCGGATGATCAGGCAATGGTGAAATCTTTTGAATGACAGCCGCCTGCACGCGAATGTTATAGGCTTGTTCGGCGCGCGCTGCCCCGCCCTGCGCTTCAATGGATGTGTTGTCGGCCAGCGCTTCGGATGTTCCTATCATCGGCACGCCAATTACACTGGCGGCAATTGAAGCGGCAGCCGTTCCGCTGACATTGCTGAGGAACTTACGACGGCTTGATGAAATTGGGGATTGAATGTCGGCCTTATCTTGAGGGTACGGGTGTGATTGATCCGAGCCTGCCGAAGCCTGAATGACCTTGTTCTTTTTCACAGTGCTACTCCTTCATCTTTTGTGATAAATGCTTTCTGACGTCATCAATCTTTTGGTCCTGAGAGTTTGTCCGGCGTGTTCGCTTTCGCCGGTGTGATTTATTGATGACTTGCGCGGGGCTGATAAAGAACTGAATTCGCGAGCTGTTTAACTGATTCAAAACTCATCGCAAACGGAACGCTTAAGTTAAGAAAACATTTCAAACTCGCAATCGAACTTTAGTTAGACACGGCTGGAAATGTCAACAATTTCTTTTTTTGCATCTTCTTCCGCCTTCATTTCCGTTGCCTGGTCGAAAACTTTTATGTCTCTTGGGGTCGAATGGCATGATTACTCACAGAAAATACACTTTTAATTCGTGAAGATTTCCAGTTCCAGGCATAGAATCTGTTATGATTCCAAGCCGATGATGAATCCAATTCAAGGAGTTAATAAGGATGTTTAGAAAATCAAGTAAGATGACGTTGACCTTATCGCTCGCGGCTTGCCTGCTAGTTTTAATAGCCGCTCAACCTGGGCAAGCCATTCAGAAAAAGAAAAAAGCTCCGCAGACCGGTAAACCGATGATCTGGCACGATCCGGGCGCGGTCGAAAAACTCGACCTGATCGGAGGCATAACCGGACGCGCCAAAGCTCCCAAACCTCCGTTCAATTTTGTCGAGGAAAGAATGTCAGGCAGTAATCCCAAAATTCGCGTGACTGACGCTAACGGCGTTCAATGGACTGCCAAATTCGGCAGCGAAGTCAATGCCGAAACCTTTGCCACGCGTCTGGTCTGGGCTGTCGGGTATTTCGTCGAACCGGCCTATTTCCTCCCCAGCGGAAAGATTGAAAACGTCGGCAGTCTGACTCGCGCTAAAAAATACGTCGGCTCTGACGGCAGCTTTACCGACTCCCGCTTTGAAATGCAGCGCGAGAAAAACGTAGAGAAATTGGAAGACGAAGAAAGCTGGAGTTGGGTGCAAAATCCTTTCGTCGGTTCGAAGGAATTGAACGGTTTGAAAGCCATGATGATGCTGACTTCCAACTGGGACAACAAAGACCTGCGCGATGTCAAACGCGGATCAAACACTTCAATTTTCCAGTATCCGAAAAAGACCGGCCTTGAAGATCATTACATGGTTACGGATTGGGGCGGTTCAATGGGCAAATGGGGCGGTTTCTTGAGCCGTGAAAAATGGGATTGCAAAGGTTTCAGAAGCCAGACCAAGGATTTCGTCAAAGGAGTCAAAGGCGATGTGGTCGAATTCGGTTACAGCGGCCAGCACACCAGCGATTTCAAAACCGATATTCGCGTCAGCGACGTGAAATGGTTAATGCAATATCTTGGCCGCGTCACCGACAACCAACTCCGCGACGGGTTGACGGCCAGCGGAGCGACAGCCGAAGAAGTCGAATGCTTCACACAAGCAATCCGCGAACGCATCAATCAATTGAGCGCTATTGCGAAATGAAAGCCCGGTGAGATGAAGATGATGAGGGAGAGCTTCAACGAACTTTCTCTCATCACTTTTCGCCCAGCATTCGCATGGGTTTGGGAACGCGCTTGAGTTTGAATTTCTGAATGGCGTGTTTTTCGATGTGCGCCATCGCCTCTTCAACCGAATCAGTCAGCATCAGCAGATTCAAGTCTTCGGGACTGATGGTTTTCTGCCTGACCATCTCTTCCAGCAGATCGTACAGTTCGTAGTAATAATCCTTGCCCATCAGGACGATCGGAAAGTCTTTGATCTTTCGCGTTTGAATCAATGTCAGCGCTTCGAACAATTCGTCCATAGTGCCAACTCCGCCGGGCAGCACCACAAACGCATACGAGTATTTGAGCAACATTACTTTGCGAATGAAGAAGTATCGAAACTCGATCATTTTATCCAGGTAAGGATTCGGGCTTTGTTCAAAAGGCAAGGTGATGTTGCAGCCGATGGATTGCCCTCCGGTTTCTTTCGCTCCGCGATTGGCGGCTTCCATAATTCCGGGGCCGCCGCCGGTCATCACCGTAAAGCCCAATCTGGAAAGCGCGCCGCCGACTTCGCGAGCAAGTTGGTAATACGGATGGTCGTCCCTGAATCGCGCCGATCCGAAAACCGTCACGCAGGGGCCTAGAAAATGAAGCTTGCGAAATCCGCGAATGAATTCGACCAGGATGCGCAAAACCATTCCGGCTTCGGAACTTCGCGATTTCGGTCCTTCAAGAAAATATCTTTCCTCTTGAGCTTCTTTTGCTTTCCTTACTTCTTTGGTGTCATCCGTTTTTTCGTCAGTCGGCGGGATCAGTTCAGGTGAGTTTGTAGCCATCGCTTATCGTCTTGATGTTTTGGCAGACTCAAGCCGAGCTAAAACCGGTGGCTGATCTTTTTTTGCGAAGCTTGCGGGCAAGTTTCTTGCAAAGACATCCACCAATTCACGCGCAACCGGATGGTCTGCGAATTCAATTGCTGTCGGTGAAAAAGAAGGCTTGATGTTGCCGAAGCGTGGGCGGAATGTCAAAACGGCGATTCGCCGATTGCCTGCTGCCAATCGTTGATTGGGCGGCAAAGCCAAAGTCAGGCCAATGCGTCCTGAAGAAAGCTGTTTTGAGTTGATGAATAGCGCGGCATTCCCGGCGTCGTCGCCTGAATCAGCCGAAACGAATTGCCACTGACCGGAATCGAATTGCAGGCTGAAACCGATGGCGTTCTCGTTTCCCTGCCCTGCGCAAACAACCGAAACCGAATTCTCGGATTGAGAAGTGAAATAGATTCTGCGCGACTGCGACGATTTGAAATGATCAAACCAGCGCGAACGGCTTAAACCGAACATCATCTGATCGAGAAGATTGGCAGATGGATCGTCTGAATCAAACTGATCAAAGCCATCCGGCTGAGCGCTGAACCCGCTGTTTACCGGAACCGCAGGTCCGCCAGCGGCAACAACCGGATCAAGCACAGTGGCATAACGACCGGCTTGCACCCAATCGGCCAAGGTAATCCGTCCGTCACCCAGACTTGTTTTGGGAGCGCAATCAACGCGTTGAAATTCGCCGCCATTCGCCGCCAGGTCCAAACCGGACGCAAACCTGCCAAGCTGAGTCCAATCCGCAATCGTCACTTGTCCATTGTTATTTCCGGTCGGGCGCGGCGAAACGTCTGATTCAAATCCGCCGGTGATGGTCAACATCAACGGGTTTGAAGTTCCTCCGCCCGGCAACGGATTGACGACAGTGATTTTCGCCAGGCTGGCAAAAGCTATGTCCGAAGCTGGAATAACGGCAGTCAGTTGAGCGCCGCTGGTGAAAGAAGTCGTTCGCGCTGAGTTGTTGAATTGAACTATGGCTCCCTGCAAAAAGCCGCTGCCGTTGATGGTCAGATTGACGGCGGAATTGCCGCTGGGGATCGCGCTCGGAGACAAGGTTGTCAATGTCGGCGCGGCGTTCGGATTGACAGGCGTCGTCAAATTGGCCGAGGGAATGACTTCGGGCGAAGTTTGCCCCGGACGAATCCACATCAAACGAATGACCGCGTTGGCGGATATTTCGAAATATTCAAGTCTCAGGTTGTAACTTTGGCCTGCGATCAAGGCGATCGGCGCGCTGCGGTCTTCTGTATTAGGATGCGGAGTGAAGTTGTCAATCAACAATTGATTTCCCAGCCACAAGCTGACGCCGTCATCCGATTGTGTGACGAAGACGTAATTACCGGTGGTCGGCGCTGTCAGTTGCCCGGTCCAGCGAATGGAAAAGCTTTCGGAATTGATCAACGGATCGGGCGCAGCGAATCCCCAATTGAAATCAACCGTCGCGTCCGTCCGCGTGAGTTTGAGATTTGTGAAATCGTCGTTGTCGAAATACTGGCCGCGCAATCCGGCGGCTAAAGTATCGGCGGCGACGGGCTGAGTTGAATGTGCGACCAGCGAAATGTAGACGCTTGCGCCGATCAAAAGCGCCAACCAAAAAACGCTGTAACTTTTGAGAAAAAGAAATTTCACGCAAAGCCGCAAAAACGCTAAGTGGAAAAAAGAGAAAGATTGGAACACCCATTCATTGCAGGAATTTGTCTCCCTCGCCTGCTTTAGTTCTTTGCGACTTGGCGACTTTGCGCGAAATTCAATTTTCTCGATGCCTACGGATGAACGAACTTTTGGCCAGTGAATAAAACTAAACATACTGCTTCCTGATTTGGCGGGGTCGGCTAAATCAAAATGACGGGTAATGATCGGAGGGTCGGTTACTGCGGGGTGCGGGCATTATAGCCAATGACCTGTCGGCATGCGACGACTTTTTCTCCTCTTCCAAAAACCGTTACTGAAGCTGATTCGCACGGACATCAATCACGTTGCGAGCGACAGGAAAATCGCCTAACTGAGCATTGAGGTTTTGATTATTCGCTCGACGGCGAGGCGCGAACCGAATTTTCAAAACTTCCACGTCGCCAGAGCTGAAAGTTCGTCCAACAGGCAAAGCCAGGACAACGCCAATCCTGCCTTGCGCGGATTGGTTTGAATTGACGATGACCGTCGCTGGCCCGGCATTGCGTCCTGCTTTGGCTGAAATGAAGCGCCATTCCGCCGGATCGAATTCCAGGCTGAAACTGACGGCGTTTTCGCGACCGGATGCTCGAAGCCTGACCGTCAGAAAATCGCCGTCGCTATTGATCAACAACTCTCCTGTCGCGCTCTCGCTTCGGCTGAAAGTTTTCAAACCACAATTCTCATCTCCCGGCGAGCAATCCGGATTGAAAGCAACCGAAGTTGTGATCGGCCCTCCGGCGACAGGAATGCTCTCAAGCCCAGCGACATAACGTCCGGCTTGCACCCAATCGGCCAGAGTGATTCGCCCATCTCCCAAACTCTCGCGCGGAGCGACATCAGCGCGCTGGAATTCATTGCCGTTGGCCGCAACATCCAATCCGGCAACAAAACGTCCGATCTGAACCCAATCGGTGATCGTCACATTTCCGTTGTTTTGCCCAGCCGGACGCGGCGAAACATCGCCTTCGTAACCCTGGCCGATTCGCAAACTGCCAGCGACGAATTGCGCGGCAATTGTCGAACCGTTGTCGCCCGTAACTGAACGAACGACCGGTTGATCGGCAAAATCAATCGTCGTCGTCGTTGGCGAAATCAAAGGCGGCAGATCGAAACTGGCAATGGCAACCTGTCGCATGCCCTGGGCAAACCTTTGACCGGATGGTTGTAAAACCGTCACACCGATTCGGCCTTGCAATGTTTGACTTGAGTTCAAACTGAATTGCGCGCCTGCTGAATCGCCGCTGGCGACGATTCGCGGATTGACCAGCAATGCCGGATCGAAATTCAAACTGAATCTGACTGCGGTTTCATCGCCTTTCGATTCCAGAACGATCGGCACGCTGACGGTCCGCCCGATTGAACCGGCTGAGTTGACGGCGCTGACCGTGCGTGCGGCGACATTGACCAAAACCGTCGCGCTGGCTCCGCCCAAATTGGCTGGCAATTTGGCTGTGATCGTCACCGGGCCGCCCAACGCTACGCCGTTGATTTGAAAGCTGGCCGAAGCTGCTCCCGCCGGAATCATTGCCTTCTCAGGAACTGTGATCAACGAAGTATTCGATGAAGTCAAAGTTATGTTTGTGCCGTTCGATTGCGCGTATCCCAGATTGACCGTCATCGTTGTGAAAGTTCCGGCGGTCGCAATCAGATTTTGCGGAGCCCACGCAATCGCAGGAAAAGCCGTGAACGTCTGCGTCTGGGCGTCAACGCATCCGGGCTTGCTCAAAACAATCGGCGCGGCCTGCGCTCCAGCCGGAACCGTCGCCGTCAATGAACTGTTGCTGTTGACGGTGAAAGCGGCAGGAACCGATCCGAATTTGACCGAACTGACGCCGACAAATCCCGATCCGGTGATCGTCACCAGACTGCCGACAGCGCCGCTGCTGGCGCTTTTGCCTGTGACATCCAGACATCCGGTTGAACAGCAAGCGAAGCCGGTAACCTGCAAAGAGAAAGCTCGCACATTGCCTGTGTCGCCGACTGAACCGTCAATCACCGTCAGAGTCCACGCGCCGTTCGGATTTTCTCCGTCAAAAGCCGAAAGCGGATTCGACGGTTTGAAAGTTCCTGTGTAGGGCGGTCCCTGCGGAGGCGAACCGGTTGACGTGATGTTGTTGATCGAAATCGCATTCGCCGCATCGTCGTCGAGCAAGGTCTGACAAAAGTTCTTTCCGCTGTTACCGCTTCCGCCCGGACGATTGATGATCGTCACAGTGGTTCCGGATGGCGAAGTCAGTCTGAACGTCAAATCGCCGACCCAACTGTGATCCGCGCCGACGGTCGGCGCTCCGGGCGAAGTCGTGCAGCTTGTCCCATCAATCCGAAAGTTCAGATCGGCGATGTTGCTGGGGAAACCGCTGACAACCAGCGGCAGAGTGACGCCGCGAGCGTCGCCGTCCGGAATTCTCATCGCCTCGCCAGCGTAGCTGAACGTCTGCACGGCGCTGCCGATTGCGCCAGCGGTGAAATTGAAAGTGACGATTCCCAAATCATCGCTGCCGTCTTTCAAACTCAATCGGACGGGAATCACTCCGCCACAGGCTGCGCTGGCGGTGAAAGTGAACTGCCTTGCCACGGACGGCGCTCCGGGCGCAATCGCTCCGTAATTTTGCGATTGGCTGTCAGCGATCACATTGTTGCTGGTTATCAGCGTGGCCGACAGATTCTGCGTGCTGTTCGATCCGACGTTGCCGAGCGATAAATTGACCGTCACGGTTTCGCCCGGATCAATCACGCGGTTGGCGGGCAGACAGCTTTCGACCAGCAACGATGCGCCTGCATTCGTTATCAGCTTTGGTGGCCTGGCCAATCGCGCTCGAATTCCGTAATTGCCGACTGTGCCCAATGTGTCAATCAATTCAAAAGCCGACCCGTCCAGCGAACGGTACGAACGGCCTGCCGATCTGGTCGTGTCCAGCGAGAATGGAAAGACGTTGACGATTTGATTCAATTGAATGCCGACTACGAAATCTCCCTGAGCGATTGTCACTGGCGGAATTGTCAACACATTGAATTCGCCCAGCTTTTGAACCTGCGCTGAAGTGGTCTGAAAAATCGTGCCGTCAATATTCGCATCGCCGTCCGGGTTCACGCCGACTACGACGTTGAATTGATCGCCGACTTTTACGCTGTTGTTGTCCGGAAAATGTATGGAGACTGCATTCAGCGTCGCCGGATAAAAAGCGGGAGTCAGCCGGTTGACCCTGTACGAACTGCCTCCGGTCGAAACTCCGCTGGCGGATTCAAACACGCCGTCATCAACAGACAGCTCGAACGGCGCGGCATCTTGAGTGACGGTGAAAGTTTTCCCGCCGACCGTGATCGAACCAGTTCGCGCCACCGGTTGGGTGTTGGGCGAAACTGCAAAACTGACCGTGCCGGTTCCACGCTCAGCGCTGGCAAACAAAATGCCGATGAATGAATCATTGGCTGTCGCGATCCAACCGCAATCGTTTGAAGTCTGGACGCTGAAACTACCCGTGCCGCCGGTTGGCAAAAAATTTCTGCTGACCGGAGCGAGCGCGAAGCTGCAACCGCCGCCAGCGCTTTGCGAAATTGTGATCGTTCGCCCGGCGACAAAGATATTGCCGACGCGCGCGCCGCCAACCGTCGGCGCGACAGAAAAACTGATCGTGCCGGTTCCGTTGCCGGTTCCGCCGGAATTGATGGCGATGAAATCCACATTGCTGTGCGCAGTCCAACCGCAAGCGGCTGGGCTTTCGACGCTGATAGTTCCGACTCCGCCTGACGCGGAGAAGTTCTGATTGTTGGCCGTGACGTTATAAGCGCAATTGCCAACGGTCAGAATATTGCTGCCCGAAACCGCCTGGCCGTCTGGATTGGTAATCAGAACCGTCCTGGCTCCGACAGTGGCATTGACGGTTGAAAGATTCAAAATCACTGTCGTCGAATTCAGATAACCAACGCTGTTGACCGTGACGCCGCCGCTGATTGCCGCTCGCAAACGGCAATCGAATCCCGGCCCCGGATCGTAAAAACTCGCGCCAGCATTGGGCAATCCGGTGATCGTCACGTTGATCGAAGCTATTCCTGCGGGAACCGACGGCGGATCGGCTGAAACAGGCGTGGCCGGAGGCGGCGCTGGAATCTTTGCCACACGCAATCCGTAAGAGTTTGTCGCGTCAGCAAATTGCTGAACCGTCCACATAGTCATGTCGTCGCAGGGGTCAACACTGGTGAACGAATAATCCCCCCAACGACGGCGGGCTTGCAGATTGCCGCTGTTGCCAGAAGGGTTGTAAGGTCCCGGACTTGTTGTGATCAATTGCGGCGTCTTCAGAATTCCCAACGGATCTGTCGCCGAACGCCAGGCAATCGCGGCGTTGACGTATTCGTTCGTTCCCGCCGTGCTGCAACCGATCAGCATGTGTCCCTGCCCGGAAACAGCCAGCGCCGGAATGAAATAATTTCGCTCGTCTTCGGTGTTGGTTTCGGTCGGAGTGAAAAGCGTTCCGGCCTGCGCCATTCGCAGGTTGTTAGTGTCCAGTCCGGTGATTTCGTACCAGCGCGCCCCGTTGCGAGTGCGCGGCGCGTCAACCGATCCTTCGTTGTTGACGGCTATGTTATGAGCAGTCCAGATGCTTTCGGCTCGCATCTGCGCGGCGAACAAACGATCATCCAGCGCGTCCAACCGCCCGTTGACTCCGTTGAAATTCCCCCGGTGACGAACCGTGACCGGAGCCGCAGTCGCCAGAACGTTGACGTAAATGTTCTGCGACATGACAGGGACTCCGCCCGGATTCAAAACCCGTCGCACCACCAATCGGCCAAAACTGTTGGCATCCGTGCCGATGAAATAACCCGCCGAAGCATTCGCGTCGTTATTGTCCACGCCCTGCGGAGTGAAGATGCCATTGCCCAACACAGCACCTGACGAATCAATCAGGTTGCGAAAAGCCGAAGCGACAATGGCGCCGCCGTTCAGCACCGACGATTTGCGAATGACGAAAGCCGTAGTGTTGCTGAAGGCTCGATTGCAGAATTGATTGACGCCGATGTAAAGCGCGTGAGCGTCAATCCCAAACGTTGGGTAATCGGCGAAACATCCATTGTCGCCCGACGGCGCCACCTGATTGTGCTGGAAGTAGTAAAACGTCCAGGTCGTCGCGGAATTGATCGTCGCTGAATTGCTGACCGCCAATATGATTCGATTATTTGCCGCAGCGGCGTTGATGATGACGATGAACCATCGCCCCGAAAGCCTGTCGTAACGAACTCGCGGATCGGTGGTGATGTCGCCTGCCCGCACTGAATTGAAAAAGGAATCTATGTCTGCGTCCAATTCGCCGCGCGCTCCTGTGGTTTTGTTGAACACGCGAATGCGTCCGTTGGCCGCCAACAGGAACTGCGTCGGGCCGACAGCGCCCATTGTGTCCGGCGGAAAGGCCGAAGTTTCAGCCAAAGTCGCCGCAGTAAATGACAGCGTCGGAGTTGGAGTAACC
>CAYRQB010000003.1:0-17170 GCA_964426025.1 uncultured Heliomicrobium sp. | reverse complement strand
TCTCCGCGTCTTTCCTCCTGTCCGTCTTCAACAACCGGCCAACGCGTTCCCGGCAAAGCTTCTGGGTTCTGCGGCAGATTTTCTCGGTTTGGTTGAATGTGATCGCGCTCCGGCTCTCGCTCCGCGCGTCTTTTCGCCCTTGTCTGACCGGGCAATAAAAACTGTTCGCGCGACATGATCTCTGCCGTAGTCTCAGTCACGCCCGCTTCGCCAGTCCACAAAATGCCATTGATCGAACCGTCTGGATTGATCTGCTGCTGAACGTTTTGCCGATTTGATGAGCTTGAAACTTTGGCCTTTGATTTGGAACCGGCTGAAGAACTGCGCCGCTCTGCTTTATGTTGAGCCGAACCAGTCTCTGAAAAGTAAATGAAAGCAGTGATTGCGACAATGGCGCTGAGAATCAGTAAAACAGTTCTTGTGAGGTATGTATGTAGCTTTATCACGGCTGCAAAACGGGATAACTGCCTTTGCTGGTTCAGCGCAGGCAGGCGAAGGCTTTCGACAAGCCAACAGAAAAAAACATCTTGAATTGCTGGAAAAGTGAGGCCGACTCGACGCCGGAAGGTTGGGATGAGAACATCAACGTGAGGACGACGCCCAACAAAAATAAACGGACAACTATTATTGACTGATCTATCAAACACCGGCTCGCTTGCCGCGCACGCGGAATCGAGTCATTCAAAACGCCTCTGCTTAATCAATACATCCGAACATCAACAATCTGCGGATAAGACGGCCTAAACTTAATCATCGCCGTCTGAACTGTCAAGAAAATCTCTCTTTCAATACCCGGAATCAACGCGTACTTAAATCGTCGCCGATAGGCAAAAGCGTTTGACTGCGTCCGCACGAGATTTTGGCTGCAACGGTCGTGTGTGATAAAACGGCATTAAAGGAGATCAAAAATTCATGGCAAACATTCAGTTTTTTGGGGCGACGCGAACCGTCACCGGATCGAAGCACATGATCGAAGTTGACGGTTATCGTGTAATGGTTGATTGCGGATTGTTTCAGGGATTGAAAGCTCTGCGATTGCGAAACTGGGAACCGTTTCCGATCAATCCGGCTTCGATCAATTCGGTGATTTTGACGCACGCTCACATTGATCACACAGGATATTTGCCGCGATTGGTTCGCGACGGGTTCAACGGGACGGTTTATGCGACTCCGGCGACAGTCGAACTGGCGCGGATAATGCTGCCGGATTCGGCGCGATTGCAGGAAGAGGACGCCGATTATCTCAACCGCAAAGGCGCAACCAAACACAATCCGGCTTTGCCGCTTTACACCGAACGCGACGCCAACGATGCCTGCCGTTTGATGGAATCGGTCAATTACGGCAAACGCATTCAGCTTTCAAAAAAACTCTCATTCCAGTTCGTCACTGCCGGACACATTTTGGGTTCGAGCTTCGTCCTATTCGACGTTGAATGTGACGACGGCTCAACGCGGCGAGTGGTGATGACCGGCGATCTTGGTCGTTACGACGAACCGATCATTCACGATCCTTCCAGCGTGGACGACGCCGATTACATTGTCGTCGAATCCACCTATGGCGACCGCGAGCACGGCGATTTCGATGTCAAAGAACGGCTGGCGGAAATCATCAACGACACGGCCAAACGCGGAGGCCAGGTGTTGATCCCGTCATTCGCCGTCGGTCGAACGCAGCAATTGCTTTATCTGATCCGCGAATTGGAATCGGAAGAGCGAATTCCTGTTATGCCCGTTCACGTGGACAGCCCGATGGCCATCAGCGCAACCAGGCTTTACCTGCATCACAAGGAAGATCACGATCTGGAAATGCAGGATTTGATGGACGAGCGCAAAAATCCATTGGCGACGAAAATGTTCAACCTGGCACGCACGCGTGACGAATCGAAAGCCATCACAGACAGCCGCGGTTCCAGCATAGTCATTTCGGCCAGCGGAATGGCTACCGGCGGACGTATCCTTCACCATTTGCGAAGAAGATTGCCGGACGAACGCAACACAGTTGTCTTCGTCGGATTCCAGGCCGAAGGCACTCGCGGACGCCGATTGCTGGAAGGTGAAACCGAAGTCAGGATTTTCGGCGAATTCGTCCCAGTGCGAGCCAGAATCGAACGACTGGAAAATCTTTCCGCTCACGCCGATTACCGCGAGATTCTGCGCTGGCTTGGCGGATTCAAACGCGCGCCGAAAAAAGTCTTTCTGGTTCACGGCGAACCGAAGGCTCAGGAAGCGTTGAAACAGCGAATTGTCGAAAAATTCGGATGGGATGTTGAAATCCCGGATTATTTGCAGCGGTTCGATCTGTGAGCCTTTCGACTCCGCGATGGTTTTGAGCTATATTGCTCGCCTACTTCGACAACTCATCAAATGAAAATTCAAGACAGACGACCTGGAAGACCGTTGAACGTTTTGCGAAAAGATCGCGATACGTTGTGGGCTGATTGACGACAATCCAGGTTTCATCCCGAAGGAATCAAGGAGCAATGCAAGCAAAAGCAAAACTCGAAGAACAAATCAATTCACAAATTGCCTCATCCGTTGCGGACAACGATCCGCAGGAGACATCCGAATGGCTGGAAGCGCTGGATCAAATACTGAACGAAGACAGTCCTGAACGCGCGGCGTACCTGTTGGACAAATTGACAGAACGCGCGCGCGCCAAAGGATTGAACCTGCCGCCGCAATTCAACACGCCGTATTGCAATACCATCCCAGCTTCCGAGGATTTGCCTTACCCCGGCGATTTGACCATGGAGCGGCGCATCAAAAGCGCCATCCGCTGGAACGCGCTGGCGATGGTCGTTCAGCAAAACAAGAAGGATGCGGGCATCGGCGGTCACATCTCGACTTATCAATCCATCGCCACTTTGATGGAAGTCGGCTTCAACAACTTCTTCCGCGCCAGCATAGGCGATCAACCAGGCGATCTGGTTTATTTTCAGGGACACGCTTCGCCCGGCATTTACGCTCGCGCGTTTCTGGAAGGCCGTCTGACTCAGAAGCAACTGGAAAACTTCCGTCACGAATTGCGCGGCGAAAAAGGATTGTCTTCTTATCCGCATCCGTGGCTGATGCCGAACTTCTGGTGCTTCCCGACGGTTTCGATGGGGCTGGCTTCGCTCAACGCCATCTACCAGGCGCGTTTTATGCGCTACATGGAAAATCGCGGACTGATCCCCGCAACCGACCGCAAGGTTTGGGCGTTTCTGGGCGACGGCGAAATGGACGAGCCGGAATCAATGGGTTCATTGACGCTGGCCTGTCGCGAAAAGCTGGACAATCTGGTGTTCGTCATCAACTGCAATTTGCAACGTCTGGACGGCCCCGTTCGCGGCAACGGCAAAATCGTTCAGGAACTGGAAGCAGCTTTCCGCGGCGCGGGCTGGAACGTGATGAAAGTTCTGTGGGGAAGTTCGTGGGATGAATTGCTCGCCCGCGACACTTCAGGCTTGCTGTTGAAACGAATGGCCGAATGCGTTGACGGAGAATACCAGAACTTCAAAGCCAAGGGCGGCGCTTACGTCCGCGAACATTTCTTCGGCAAATATCCTGAGTTACTGAAACTGGTCGAACACATGAGCGACGACGAAGTCGGCGCGCTCAAACGCGGCGGCCACGATTCGGTAAAGGTTTACAACGCCTACAAACGCGCCTTTGAAACCAAAGGCAGACCGACCGTGATTCTGGCCAAAACCGTCAAGGGTTACGGCATGGGAGCTTCGGGTGAAAGCCGCAACCTGGCGCATCAGGCCAAGAAGGTCGAAGAAGAAGACCTGATCAATTTCACCAAACGATTCCTGCTGCCGATTTCGGAAGAAGACGCCAAGAAAGCCAAGTTCTACCTGCCGGAAAAAGACAGCCCGGAAGTCATTTACATGCACGAACGCCGCAAAGCGCTCGGCGGTTATTTCCCGACCAGAATCGAAGAAGCCGAGAAGCTGGAAATACCTTCGCTGGAATTTTTCAAAGAACAGCTTGAAGGTTCGCAGGGACGCGAAGTTTCTTCGACCATGGCTTTCGTCCGAATGCTGACCTTGCTGATGACCAAAGACAAAAACATCGGCAAACGCATCGTTCCGATTGTGCCGGACGAAGCGCGAACCTTCGGCATGGAATCGCTTTTCCGTCAGGTCGGCATTTACGCCAGCCAGGGACAGCTTTACACACCGCACGACGCGGATATGTTCCTTTATTACAAGGAATCAAAAGAAGGCCAGATTCTGGAAGAAGGAATCACCGAAGCCGGTTCGATGGCTTCATTCACCGCCGCCGGAACCGCTTACGCAAATTACGGCGTGGATATGATTCCCTTCTACACCTTCTATTCGATGTTCGGATTCCAGCGCATAGGCGATTTCGCCTGGGCGTTTGCGGATGCTCGCGGTAAAGGCTTCCTGATGGGCGCGACCGCCGGACGAACTACGCTGATGGGCGAAGGACTTCAGCATCAGGACGGACACAGTCACGTGCTGGCCAGCACAATTCCGACCTGCGCGGCTTACGATCCGGCTTACGCCTACGAAATAGCCGTCATCATTCAGGATGGTTTACGACGCATGTATCAGGAGCACGAAGACCGCTTCTATTACATCACCATCTACAATGAAAACTACGCTCAACCGGCAATGCCCGAAGGCGTCGAAGATGGCATCATCAAAGGCATTTACAAATTGAGCGGAACGGCCAAAGGCAAGGCCAAGGTACAACTTTTCGGCAGCGGAACGATCCTTAACGAAGTTCTGCGCGCGCAGAAAATTCTGGCCGAACAGTACAAGGTCAACGCCGATGTCTGGAGCGTGACCAGTTACAACGAACTTCGCCGCGACGCGCTTCGCGCCGAACGTTGGAACCGCCTGCATCCGACCGAAGAGGAACAGAAGCCTTACATCCAGTCGGTAATGGAATCATCCGAAGGCCCGATCATTGCCGCCAGCGATTACATGAAAGTAGTTCCCGATCAACTGGCTCCGTGGCTGGGCGGACGATTGGTCAGTCTGGGCACAGACGGTTTCGGACGCAGCGACAACCGCGAATATCTGCGCAAGCATTTTGAGGTCAACGCTGAATCCATCGTGGCTGCGTCACTTTCACGACTCGCCCGCGAAGGCAGGTTCAACGCCAAGAAAGCCGCTCAGGCAATTGCCGATTTGGGCGTGAACCCGGAGGCGATTGATCCGGCAATAGCGTAGCTTGTTCGTAACAGCCTGAAATCATAATGAGGATGCGGATTGTTCAAATCTGCATCCTCATTTTTTTTATTAAGAGAAGCACGAAAACTGCTCTCCCCTGAAATGAAGCCCGAACCGTAAGCAGAGAGGAGCAATTCAATTTCGGCTCGTGATGGATGGTGGATTACGAGGTCCGCAAGTTTTGATTCAACCTGGAAACGTCGGTGAATAAGCTGATTGCCGCTATACCGGCTGCGCCGGAGTTCAACGGCTCTCGAAAGTTGCCGAGGTTGATTCCGCCCAGCGCCAGAACAGGAATTTTTACTTCCTGGCAGATTTCGGCGAAACGTTCCAAACCGAGCGGCTCGCCGTATTCGCGCTTTGATGGGGTGTCGTAGACCGGCCCGCAGACTATGAAATCCGCGCCACCCGCTTCAGCCGCTTTGGCTTCGGCCATCGAATGAGTCGAAACGCCGATCAAAAAACCCTTCAAGCCTTTCTTCTCAACCGTTGCTCGAACTTCGCTGGCGGGAAGCGAATTGACTCGCAGGTGAACGCCGTCGGCTTTCGTCGCCAAGGCCACATCCAATCGGTCGTTGATCAACACTTTCGTGCCGTGCGGACGAGCGGCGGCAATCGCTTGCCGTGTGAATGCGGCCAACGAACGCGCGGATAAATCTTTCTCCCGGATTTGAATCAGTTGAATGCCAGTCTGCGCTGCGCGGCTGATGGCTTCGATCTGCGATTGCCAGATTTCGTTTGGATCAGTCTCTGGCGTGCGGCGGAAGGCCCGGCGATTGGTGATCAGATACAGCAGCGGCTTGTGATTTGGAAGCGTCAATTGGCGATTCTTTCTTTTCTTCCTTCTTGCCTTGTGTTTCCGGCGACTGTTCGCCGAGCGCGACAAGTCTGTGGACGCTTTCGCGGAATTTGATGATGTCGTAAGTCCCGGCCAGAATGTTCAGCAAACCAAGTCCGCTAACCGCTCCGCGAATTGCTCTGTGTTTGAGAAAGGTTGCGATCCACGGCGCTTGCAGTTTGCCGGTCAGGAAATAAAGAAAGAAGTTATCTTCCCACCACGGCGTCCAGGGCAAAAAGACCAGCAGCAACCCGATCTCGAAGCTGATGACGATATAAACAATTACAGTGATTTTGGCTGACATCAAATTTGATCCGGAAAGCGCACAAACCTGCAGGCGCTGAAAAATTATGATTGCAAAATGAAGTTTGGAACTCGCGCGATTAAGACGCCGGGCAAGCATAACAGCTAGAGGGAATAAGCCGCAACAGTTTCACCCTCAAAGCTATGTCTGACCTGAGGCTCAGTGAATAAAGTAGAGCTTCATAGCTTCGCGACGACGGGAGATGGTGATTTCAATGGATTCGTCGCGCACGTCATCCAACGCCTTGATCAACTCCGACAGGCTGGCGATTGGCTGTTCGCCGACTTTGACGATTACATCACCGGCCTGTAGCCCTGCGCGAAAAGCTCTGTTATTCGCGATCACGTTTGAAACCAGCAAACCGTTCGTCACCGCAAAGTAATTCATCAATTGGACGGTCAAGGATTCAATCTCAAAACCGTAAAAGACTCGCAGTCGAATTTCCGGCGGCGCGGGCGAAGTCACTGCATGAACAAAGTTCGTCATCATATTGACGCGCGCTTGCAGATTCTGACGCGCCGGATCGCCTTCGGGCGTGGCTTTCAATTGATCCTTCATCGCGTCCAGGCGGCGGACAAAAGCGAAAAGCTGTTGTTCCGGTTCGGTTGCCGGAGCAGGGATCAATCTGGCCTTGAGAATTTTGTATTCGATGCCGCGTTTGACCTTCAATGAGACTTCGCTGTCGGCGGGTATCTGTCGAAATGCCGTCGCCAGTTGTTCGCGAGTTTCCACGCGGTAATCATTGATGCTAAGTAAAACGTCCTTCGGTTTGATGCCTGCCAGATCAGCCGGACTGTCGGGCGCAATGGCGGTGATGATTACGCCGGGTTCGATTTTCACCGAACCGCTGGTTGGCGTGTTGATCGGTCTTGGCAATGTCTGACCGTTCGCCCCCAACCATCCATAAGCGATGCTCTGGTTCGATTTAATGACTGATTCGACTATCGCCTGCACGCGCGAAATCGGATAAACCAGATGCTTGCCCTGACTGCCTGTGTCGTACAACGCGATGCCGAAAACCGAATCATCCTTGAAAACCAGACTGCAATCCTGCACGGCCTTCAGCTCCGGCGTCATCAAGTAGTAGATAGGATTGCTGGAGTTATAGCGGAAATCGCCAACTGCTTTAACAATCTGTCCGGCGAAACTGTTCGGGCGTGGCGTTTCGACATTCATCGCCGCTCCGAGCGCCGGATTCAATGATTGATTCGGATGGAAACCGTAAAGCTTGATGTTCAACTTTGAGAGCAGAGATTCTGTACCGGCAAAGGTAGCCTTTTGGGGAGTTTGCCCTTCGATTTTGATGACGCAGAAACCCGTCACCGTGTCCATCCCGACGAACCTGGCTTTGACCGGACGGCCACCACTGCCGGAGATTCGAACAGTCAATTCTGTTGGCGGATTGCTCGGTGTGACATCTATCAGACGGACCACGATATGGCCTTGATCGTCAAGCACCAAACCCAATGAAACACGTTTGCGCTGCATCAACGGAGGCGGTTCTCCATCCAGCGTGAAAATGTTTTCTTCTCCGCCGAACTGTCTGGACAGATCAATGGTTTGCGAAACCCAGACCCATCCAATCGGATCGTTTTGACGAAGTGAAACTCTATTGGGTTTTGAATCAGGCGTCTGAGTCGTCGCCACGGATTGGTCAGTTCGTGAGGGTTTGGCTTTACGCCGGGAAGTTTGCGCAGACGCAGAAGCGATTAGCGCTAGAATCCAAAAACAAACAACTAGGATTCGCAGTCTCATCCGAAAAAACAATTGGCCTTTAAGAGAATTAAGGCCGCAAGGTGATTGGGACACCTGCGGCCTGATTGATTGCTAAACAATTGACTTTAGAAACCGCCATAAGCCGCCGGTTTAGCAGTTGCCATGCCCTCAGCGCCATAAACTATCGGACGCGCCGAAAATTCATTAACCTGCCCTTTTTCGCGATTGAAAACGCGAATCGTGTCTTCCCTGTTGACCACTGTGGCAACAAGGTTGTTTTGCGGACGAGGGGCTTCGGTCACCGCAGCCGGTTTAAGCGATTCAACATTGACGCGCAGTTTGGCAGTTGTCGCCATCCTGGTTTCCGGCACGGAAATCGAAGCCGGTTCAACCGACGATTTCGGCACGGTCACAATCGGAGCGGCTTTTTCGGAATTCCGAGCAATGATTGCATTGTTCTGAATGGATTGTTCGCCGCTGTTTTGCGTGAAGTAAAAGGTTGTGCCCGCAGCCATAATGGCCAAAGCCGCCAAAGATGCCGCAGCCTGTTTGAACGAGAATGTCTGAACAAAGAAATTCTCGATGAAAGCGAACGGACTGGCAGGTTGGACCTGCGCTCTGGCAATGCGAGCGCGCAATTTGAATTCAAAATCAGCCGGGGCTTCAACTCGCGGTTGCGATGACAACATCGCCAACAATGCGCTTGACTGATCCGAGTACCGACGGCAATCAGGACAACCGTTCAAATGAGCATGCGCTTCGTTGCCGATTGGGTTGCGGCGCGAAGCCATATCAATTGCCGTTTTTATATCTTTACAGTTCATCGAATTCGTCTCCACTTGGGGAAAATTTCCGAAGCCCTAAAACTCACCTGTTCTACTTCTCACCTGATCTACTTCGGAAAATTACGGTTACTGGGTGAAACCAAAACCTTAAAAGGGCCGAAAATCAAAAATTGGAAATAACATCGGCGGAAAACCCGCCTCAAAACTTTTTCAGAGATATTCTCTGAGTTTTTCTTTCAAAAGATTACGCGCTCGATTGATACGTGATTTGACAGTGCCAACCGGCAAGTCGAGAACTTCGGAAATCTCTTCGTAACTCTTTTCTTCAATATCGCAAAGAACCAAAGCTGCTCTGTATTTTTCCGGCAAACTCGCAATCGCTCTGGTCACCGCTTGCTTTCGTTCATCGGCAATCATTGCGTCGTCTGCCATGACCTGCTTCTGGTCTTCAATTTCTACTTCTATCTCTTCGCTATCTTTGTCTGAAAAGAACGTTGGCAGCGGAACCAATCGGCGACGTTTTCGCTGCCTCAACTCGCTGATCGCGAGATTGTGAGCTATTCGGTAAATGTACGTTGAGAAGCTGTATGTAGCCTGGTAACGCTCTGCGCTGGTGTAAACACGAACGAAAGTTTCCTGAGCCAAATCCACTGCGCGGTCGTAATCGTCAAGCATTCGGTAAACATAATTGGTGATTTGATTCTGATACCTTCGAACCAGTTCTTTGAATGCGGTTTCGTCACCGGTTAACGTCGCGGCCAGCAACGAATGATCATCCATTTTGTCAACGGGGATGTCGTCGGGCGGCTCAATCGCCAAGGCCGGGGCTTTAGGCTCCAACTCCGCGTCCTTCAGTCCGGCACTTAACGTCAATGTCGTCATCAGTGGATTGCTTGTTTCAAGTCGCTCAAGGTTGCGGGGCGACTCATAATTCTTGCAAGAAAGATCTATCATTACATTCGCTCTCGACGGGTGAAGCGTCTTAACTACTGGTTGTCAGCCATTTCGAATATTTGGTCAAGATGTTGGTTCGTCTACATTCCAAACTAAAACCGAACTTCACTGACCTAATTTTTCAATGGCTTCGGGGCTTACCGTAGCGCGAGCGGTTGAAGTGATCTCCCATCGCTATCACGCATACTTACTCGAATTGTTCCCTAAACTTAGCGACTTTTTTATCCGAGCCGAAAATCAGAAGCTGAACACTCGAATATGAGCCGATTAGCCACACATCAGGCTTGCACTGTAAATTTTGCCTTCGGAAATTCATACCGGCGAATAGATTTTTGCATGCCAAGTATATTAATGCGAGTGAGTGCAAGACTATTTGTTTAACCTCCAGTCATACTCGCCTGGAATTATTAAAATCACCCTTGGCTGGCGTGTATGGAGTTTTCCTAACAGGAATTTTTGATTTTTGCCCATTGCCTTTTGCCTTTTGATTTCCTTCGTCCCATAATCCGCGCGTTTGGTTTAACCACTTCGCCGGGCGGATTCTCCGCCAAAGTCTGACTAACAATTTGCGAGTTCAAAACTAGGCGCATTTCGCTGCCTAAGCTGAAGGAGAAACTTTTATGAATCAGCGCAGGCTTTTCATAGCCAGTTGTCTATCTCTAGTCGTCACCGCCATGATCTTCGTCATTCGCGGAGACATTGCCCCCCAGGTTGAAGGCATTTATTCGCTAAGTCACGAGCAATATGCTTTCGTTTCGACGATGGCCTTCTTCGGCTTTGCCGCTTCGATTTTAGTAGCCTCCCCGATGCTGGACGCTCTGGGAATGCGGAATCTGCTTTATCTGGCTTTAGTGCTGCACATCGGCGGAATTTTGGCTTTCATTTTCGCGCCGAATTACGAAGTACTTTATATGTCCATGCTTTTTGCCGGGTTCGGTAATGGTCTGGTGGAAGCAGTCATCAACCCGCTGACGGCGACAGTCTATCCAACTGAAAAAGTGCATAAACTGAACGTACTGCATGCCTGGTGGCCGGGCGGGCTGATTATTGGCGGACTGATCGCTTACTTGATGGGTTTGATGAACCTGTCCTGGCAAATAAAGATGGGAATCGTAATTATCCCGACAATCGTTTATGGCGCCTTGATTTTCGGCCAGAAGTTTCCGCAAACAGAGCGCGCCGCCGCCGGTGTTTCGACCAACCAGATGCTCAAGACGGCTTTTCACCCGGCCTTCCTGCTGTTGATGGCGATGATGATGCTAACGGCTTCCATCGAACTTGGTCCGGGGCAATTGCTGGAATCCGTGTTGCGTAACACCGCCAAGATGTCAGGAACGATGGTTTTCGTATACGGCAGCGCTCTGATGTTTGTGTTGCGTTATTTTGCCGGACCGATTGCGCACAAGATTTCGCCGATCGGAATGATGTGTGCTTCCGTTGCTCTGGCCGGATTGGGATTGTTCATGTTGGCTGGAGTGACCACACCGGCGCTGGCTTATGTTGCCGCGACGATCTTTTATGTTGGCGTCTGCTTTATGTGGCCGACGATGCTGGGCATCACTTCCGAACGGTTTCCGCAGGGCGGAGCTTTCACTATGGGTTTGATGGGCTTTGCCGGTCAATTCGCCTTGGGCGTGATTATCCTGAGGATGGGGGCAGTTTTCGATCAATGGGGAGCTGAGGCTGTCTTCAAGTTCGTCTCGAAACTGGCAATCATTCCTCTGGTCGTTTTTGCTGTCTGGTGGTTGAAAGATCGCGCAGCCGGTGGTTACAAAGCCGTTCGCCTGGGTCAGACAGGCGATTAACCGACAGCGAGTTTTAGCGAGCGTCATTCAAATTGGTGGCGCTCGCTTCAGCTTGCCGTTGCTGATTCTCTGGCTGCGCTGAGTTTTCCAAGCGCAATGTCTGAAACCAGCGCAGCCAGAATGATCGCGCCTTGAATGGCTTTTTCCCAAAACGGATTGACTCCGGCAAAGGTCAGCGCCGTCCCGATAGTTCCCAGCAACGCCACGCCTATCAAAGTCCCTATCAAAGTCCCACGCCCGCCGGTGATTGCCGCTCCGCCTACCACGACAGCCGCAATTGCTTTCATCTCCAAACCGATTCCCGAATTCGCAGGCACAGAAGAAAAGCGAACAGCATTCAACAACGCCGCCAATCCGGTCAGCGCTCCCATCAAGGCGAACACGCTGAAAGTTATTTGTCGCGGATTGATGCCAGCCAGTCGCGCTGATTCGGCGTCGGAGCCGACCGCATAAACTGCTCGCCCTGCGGCCAGATTGCCGAGCAACCACGCAAAGATCAAAAACAAAGCAATCGAAACTGCAAGGATCAGAACCTGTCCGCCCGCTTGCCCAAACCCGAACCATTGAAAGTTGGGCGGAAGTTCCTGAACCCAAGCGCCTTCGGTCAGCCAACGCAATCCGTCGCGCCAAACGACCAGCGTCGCCAGAGTCACGACAATCGCCGGAATGTTCAACCGAGCCACCAACCAGCCGTTGATCGAACCCAGCAGACAACCGGCGAATATCACCAACAAGACGACAACCGGCATGGGCAATCCGTTTTTCGCTAGCAAACCGGCGGCGATGCTGCAAACGGCGAATTGCGATCCGACCGAAATATCAATCTGTCCGGCCAGAATCACCATCGTCATAGCGATAGCGACGATCAATACCGGAGCATTGCTGATCATCAAATCTCGCAGATTGGCCGCGCTGAAAAACGACGGCGCGATGATCCCGACCAATATCAGCAAGACAGCAAACGCCGCAGCAGCCGAAAGCTCGCGGTTAAATCTTGAAAGCTTGTAAGTCCCCATAAGCTTAAAGTTCAATCAATGTGAAGACTGGGAGCGCGAGCGCCCTCGCTCGCTGTAATTGAAGCGCGAAGCATCCTTACTCAATCCTGCGTTCAATCAACGTGAAACACTTCTTTCAATGTTTTTGATTGCGGACTGTTGTCAGGATTCGACGGCATGATGTCGCTCATCTGCCGCCACCATCGCTGGCAGATTTCGGTTTCGGCGATGGCAGCCCATTGCTCTTCGGTTTCGATTTCGGCGTAGGCGAAGAGCTGGCTTGCCGCTTCGTCCAGAAAGATCGAGTAGTTATGCACGCCATGTGATTTCAGTGTCGCTTCAAGCTCTGGCCAGATCGGATTGTGCCGTCGTTCGTATTCGGCCTGCTGATCCGCGAAGACATTCATCACAAAAGCTTTTCTCAATCGAGTCATGGTCATATCCAATCAAATACCCGGTCGCTACCGCTTCCGGTACTGATTCAATCAAATCAATGACCGAGCGCCGCCGCCAGAATCTTCTGTTGCGTAGCTTCGGCGCGGTCGAAAGTCGCGGCAATCTCGCCGTTGTGCATGACGGCTATGCGGTCGCTCATCCCCATAATTTCGGGAAGCTCAGACGAAATCATCAGAATCGCCATTCCCTGTTGGGCAAGTTCGCACATCAGAGAATGAATCTCCGATTTCGCGCCGACATCAATTCCCTGAGTCGGTTCATCCAGAATCAGCGCCGATGGTTTCGTCGCCAGCCAACGGCTCAGAGCGACTTTCTGTTGATTGCCGCCGGACAAAGTCGCTGCCGCCGCAAACAGCGAAGGCGTTTTGACTCCCAACCGCGAAGCGAAATCCGCCGCAACCTGTCGCTCGCGTTTGAAATCCAGAAAACCGAATCGGGCCAGTTGACGCAACGAAGACAGCGTGGTGTTCGAGCTGATCGGCATTTCCAGAATCACTCCGTGCCGTCGCCTGTCTTCAGGTACGTATGCGATGCCGAGTTCGATGGCATTGTCCGGCGAATTGATCGCGACGGTTTTTCCATTCAGCAAAATTTCTCCGCCATCGGCTGGAGTCAATCCGAACAAGGCTCTGGCTAATTCGGTTCTTCCAGATCCGACCAAACCGGCGAAACCCAGAATCTCTCCGGCGCGAATTGAAAAGCTGATGTTCCTGACGCCGGACGAGGAACAATTCAAATTGCGGACTTCCAGAATCTTTTCGCCCAGCGTCACTTCGCGTTTTGGGAACACAGATGAAAGTTCGCGCCCGACCATCAATCGGATCAATTCCTGCCGATCAACTTCGGACATCAAACGAGTTTCAATCGTCACCCCGTCGCGCAACACGGTCACGTGGTCGGCAATCAACGGCAATTCGTCCAGCCGGTGAGAAATGTAAATGATGCCCACACCGCGCTGTCGCAAATCGCGAATGACTCTGAACAGGTTTTGCGCGTCCTCTTCCGACAACGAAGCGGTCGGTTCGTCCATGATCAAAACTCGCGCATCGGCTCCCAGCGCGCGGGCGATTTCGACCAATTGCTGCTCTGGCATTGTCAATTCGCCTGCCAACGCGTCGGTCGAAATCCTGGCGCCGACTTCGGCCAATAATTCCGCCGCTCGTTTGTCCCGCGCTTTCCAGTTGATGCGCTGCAACAGGCTTTTCTGTTCAAATCCAATGGCGATGTTTTCGGCGACGGTCAGTTCTGGAAACAGCGCAGGCTGTTGATAAATCGCTACGATGCCAAGCGATTTGGCTATTTGCGGCGAATTGTTTTGGATGGTTTGGCCATCGAGTCTGACTTCGCCGCTGTCAGCTTCGACGGCTCCGGTGATGATTTTGATGAGCGTGGATTTGCCAGCGCCGTTTTCGCCGACAAGCGCGTGAACTTCGCCTTCGCGCAATTCAAACGAAGCGCTCCGCAGCGCCTGAACTCCGGCGTAAGACTTGGTCAGATTGTTGGCTTCGAGCAAAGACATTCTGGTTGATTTCCCAAAAGTTTGATTTAATGATGCGCCGACGGCGTGGCGTGAATTATACACATCAAGTTGAAACTGACAGGCATTAGTGAAAATTTTCAGCGCAGGCAATGATGACATCTTCGGCAACCATAACCCAATTGCTCATCCGTTGGCGCAATGGCGACCAAACGGCGCTCGACGAATTGGCGCCACAGGTTTACGACGAACTGCGTCGGCTGGCCAAACATTATCTGCGTGCGGAGCGGCCCGAACACACGCTGCAAGCCTCCGACTTGGTGCATGAAGCCTATTTGCGGTTGGTGGATGAACAAGAGATAGATTGGCAAAACCGTGCGCACTTCTTCGGCATTGCCTCCGTGCGGATGCGTCACATTCTGGTCGAACACGCGCGCAGCCGGCAGGCGGCCAAACGCGGCGGCGGCGAATATCTGTTGTCGCTCGGCAAGGCAGATCGGCTGGTTGAAGACCGCGACGTCAACCTGCTCTCTCTGGATGATGCGCTTCAGCGGTTGGAAGCGATGGACCCGCAGAAGTCGCGCATTGTGGAGTTACGCTATTTCGGCGGGCTGACGATTGAAGAGACGGCGGAAGCGATCGGGATTTCTCCAGCCACGGTCAAGCGCGATTGGAGCATGGCCCGAGCCTGGCTGCGCAGCGAGATCAGCAACGAATAGCGATGCCGAATTAGCCTCACACCTTTGATTACAGCGGATTAAATGGGGAGAAGGTTCACTGTCACCGAGGGCGCATTCTTCGCCGTTTGGTTTACCAGCCCCTTATCGAAGGTCAAAAACTCAGCCCCTAAAGATTCCGCCAAAGCGATATAGAGACAATCAGCGGAATGGCTGCAACCGTAGCCGCTTTGAATCTCCTTTGCTCTTTTGATCAATGCGGTCTCCCCTTGTGGAGGCGGAGCAATCGCTTTCATCTGGTCTTTGAAATTCTCGATGGCTTCGTCGTAGGTGATCGGGGTGAGAATCCCGCTTTGAAGCTTCTGACAGAAAATATACATCACCTCGGCGATGATGACGTTCGGGGCAAAAAATGAATAGCCCCTTGAAGCGTAAGCGGTGAATGCTTGTTCGGCGGTGTTGAAGGTGAGAGGCTCGATTGAACAAATGGCTATCAGAATGTTTGCGTCAACTACAACCGCACGGGGGTTACTCGGTTGGCTCATATCCCCACATCTTTCCCGCCCTGCCTTCTCGAAGCATTTTTAGAGACTCTTCGGTTGAACCGCTGGGCGGCATCCTGGCGGCTCTGGCTTTGACTTTTTCGAGCGCCTCGAGCATTGCAAAGTTCGGCTGCGGCGTGGCTTCCCCAATCAATGCTTCGCCCCGCCCACTTGGTTGAAGAAGCGAAATAGCCTCGAAGATTCTCTGTAAATAGGCTTCAAGCGTTAAATTCAACGCCTTGGCGTTTCCCCTTAACGCCTCGATGATCCGCGCGGCTTCCGGCGAAACTTCAATCTGCACTGTCATAGCTTTTACTCCTCTCATTCAGCCTCGGCGTCTAACCCGGACGTTGGACTGCGGCCAAGCTTGTCCTACAGTTTTCCGCGCCGACTCAGCAACTGGGATCATACTCTGATCGCCAGCGATGAAACAATCCGCGACCACGCCCACTGCTGTAAAGATCAAAAGATTGAGCGCCGCAAGATCAGGCCGTGAGGATTGATTGCCGCGCCCGGCTCGCTGGCGTAGAATTCCGCCGCTTGGCTACGCAGCAAATCAGCAACGAATAGCGATGACACCTGAGCGATGGAAAAAACTGGACGCTCTGTTCCACGAGGCGCTGGAGCATCAGGGAGAAGCGCGAGCAGCCCATCTGGCGAAGGCGTGCGGCGATGACGCGCAGTTGCGCGCGGAAGTTGAGCGGTTGATCGCCGCTCACGAGCGGGAAGGCAGTTTCATTGATTCGCCAATTTTCGTGGAGGATGCGGCGCTCACCGCTAATGGCAATGAATCTCCGGTCGGGCGCAGCATCGGGCATTACCGAGTTGTCAGTTTGCTTGGTCGCGGAGGAATGGGCGAGGTTTATCTGGCCAAAGACAGCAGGTTGGAACGCAAGGTCGCGCTCAAAGTGCTGCCCGCCGCTTTCACTTGGAGTCGAGATCGTGTGCAACGTTTCGAGCGCGAGGCGAAGGCGGCCTCGGCGCTCAATCATCCGAACATCCTTACCATTCACGAGATCGGCGAGGTTGATGGCGCGCATTACATCGTCAGCGAGTTTGTCGAAGGCCAGACGCTGCGGACGCTGATCGAACGCGGAAAGCTCGGCGTCAGTCTAGCAACAGCAATAGCCGAGCAAGTTGCAAGCGCGCTCGGCGTGGCGCACCAAGCTGGGATCATTCACCGCGACATCAAGCCGGAAAACGTCATGGTGCGGCCAGACGGTTTGGTCAAAGTCCTCGAATTTGGCCTGGCCAAGCTCACGGAACGTGCCGCAGCACCAACAGAGGTTGATTCACAAGCGCAGACATTGGCCCGGCTGAGCACGGAGCCGGGAGTGGTGATGGGGACGGTCAGCTATATGTCACCAGAGCAGGCGCGCGGGCAGCGGGTGGATAATCGGACGGACATCTTCAGTCTTGGGGTGATGCTCTACGA
>CAYRQB010000002.1:16429-56273 GCA_964426025.1 uncultured Heliomicrobium sp. | reverse complement strand
AGGAAGTGATGATCGGTTATTCCGACAGCAGCAAGGACGGCGGAATACTGACTTCCAGTTGGGAGCTTTACAAAGCTCAGGAGCGATTGTGGGAAGTGGCACGCAAATACGGAATCGAATTGCGGCTGTTTCACGGTCGCGGCGGAACGGTCGGTCGCGGCGGCGGGCCCAGCCACGAAGCCATTCTGGCGCAACCCGCCAACACTGTCGCTTCGCGCATCAAGATCACCGAACAGGGCGAAGTCATTTCGTCGAAATACAGTTTGCCTGAAATCGCCATGCGCAGTCTGGAACTGACCACCGCGGCAGTCATCGCCGCCAGCCTTCCGAACTCGTCCGCGAAGAAACACTCAACTGCGCTTCCTGATTCTTCGAATGACTTCGCGGAAGAAATTTCTCTTGGCCAATGGAAAACCGTGATGGATGAAATTTCCGAACGCGCGTTTGACGCTTATCGTCGCACCGTTCGCGAAACCAAGGGCTTTCTGGATTACTTCACTCAGGCGACTCCGGTCGAAGAGTTACAGCATCTGCGTATAGGTTCGCGTCCGGCCAAACGCAAAAAAGGATCGAAGAGTTTGGACGACCTGCGAGCCATCCCCTGGGTTTTCGGCTGGACGCAGAGCCGTCATTTGTTGCCGGGCTGGTTGGCGGTCGGAACCGCGCTGGAAAGTTTTATGCAACAGAATCCGCGCAAGAACCTGGCTTTGCTGCGTCAGATGTATGAACACTGGCCGTTTTTTCACAGCACGATTTCCAACATAGAAATGACGCTGGCCAAATCCGATTTCCAGATCGCGCGGCAATACGCCGAACGAATGCCCGACCGCAAATTGGGACAGCGGATTTTCAAAATGCTGACCGAAGAATACGACCGGGCTTGCCGCGTCATTTTACAAATCACCGGCGAAAAACGTTTGCTGGACAATTCGCCTGTGCTGCAACGTTCGATTGCCGTGCGAAATCCTTACGTTGATCCGATGAGTTATCTGCAAGTCGAATTGCTGGCTCGCAACCGCGCAGGCAAAGTGTCGAAAGAAGACCGCGAAAAATTGCTGTACGCAATTCTGCTGACAATCAACGGCATCGCCGCCGGAATGAGGAACACCGGATGAATGAAGAAATCAAAAATCAAAAGGCAAAAGTCAAAAATCAAAAGTGGAGAAGCTTCACCTTTCTATTTTTGCCTTTTGCTTTTTGCCTTTTGCCTTTTGCCTTCAAAGTAATGAGTCAATCAACCCAACAACAGCGACCTCGCGCTCGCGAACTTGGCATCGTCGTGGGAATTCTGCCGCCAGGCAAATTCAATTCGATCACCGATGTCGAAGGCGTTCTGGTCGGACAGACGACCTTGATCAAAGGAACGGACGTTCGCACCGGAGTGACTGCGATACTGCCTCACGGTGGAAACTTGTTTCAGGAAAAAGTCCCGGCTGCGGTTCACATCGGCAACGCTTTCGGCAAGCTGATGGGTTCGACTCAGGTCAATGAACTCGGCGAACTGGAAACGCCGATTCTGCTGACCAACACCTTGAACGTTCCGCGCGTGGCCGATGCCTTGATTGATTGGATGCTGGCTCTGCCCGGCAACGAACAAGTTCGATCTGTCAATCCCATCGTCGGCGAAACCAACGACGGTTATCTGAACGACATTCGTGGCCGTCACGTCGGACGCGACGAAGTCTTTGCCGCGTTGAAATCCGCCAAAGACGGTCAGATCGCCGAAGGTTCGGTCGGAGCCGGAACCGGCACTGTAGCTTTCGGTTGGAAAGGAGGAATCGGAACTTCGTCGCGCGTGTTGCCGCAATCTTTGGGCGGTTACACGGTCGGCGTTCTGGTGCAATCGAATTTCGGCGGAGTTTTGACGATCAACGGAGCGCCCGTCGGTCGCGAACTTGGCAGGTATTACCTGAAGGAACAATTGGAAGGGCGGCGCGTCAGCCTGAATCAGAGTCCTGAAAACATAGTCGGCGATTGGGCCGACGGTTCGATCATGATGATCGTGGCGACGGACGCGCCGATTGATCACCGCAATCTGAAACGATTGGCCGAACGGGCGATGCTGGGTTTGGCGCGGACGGGTTCGCCTTCGACCAACGGCAGCGGCGATTACGTCATCGCTTTCAGCACGGCGAAACAGAATCGCATTCGGGCAGGCGAATCATTGCGCAAGACGGAAACCGTCGGCAACGATTCGATGTCGCCCTTGTTTCAGGCCGTGGTCGAAGCTACCGAAGAAGCGATTTACAATTCTCTGCTCCGCGCGACGACCATCACCGGACGAGACGGCCATTCGGTCGAAGCATTGCCGATAGAAAAGACTGTGGAGATTTTGAAAAGATTCGGCGCGGCGAGATGATTGCTAAATAAATGCCGATGTCGGAAAGATGTATGAGATCAATAAACGGATTGCGGATGCGAATTGAACCGGGCGGCCAATTCTCCATCCGCAATCGCAATATTCAATCTGACCCCACTTATTCGAAGCTTTTGACTGCCGCCGCTTCGTCCTCGTGAATGTCGAACACGGTGATCAGCTTGGTGATGGTCAGCAAATCGCTGATACGCTTGGTTGCATTCAACAGCTTCAATTCGCCGCCAGCGCGTTTGACCGTCGTGTAACTGCGAACGATTTCGCCAAGCCCGCCGCTGTCCATATACGGCACGTTTTCCAAATTGACCACAAGCTTGGTCTGTTTATTGTCAATCAATTCGTCAATCTTGCGCTTCAACTGGACGTCGCCTTCGCCAAGGAGAATTTTTCCTTCGACATCGAGGATAGTAACGTCCCCGCTTTTGCGCTCTGTAATGTTCATACCGGGCCTCCAAAGTAAATTTTGGTTTTCGTTGTGTGATGGATGATGATGAAAGCAGGCAAAAACTAGCACAGGCTTGCAGGCTTGGCAAGGTGGTAACAAACTGTCGCCATTAACTTTTAGCCTTTATCCCAATCAAGGTTAAGTTATGGATTGGCAGGGCAATCTGCCAGATTGCTCTGGCTGAACCTGGCAGTAAAAGCAAAAAGACAAACTGGCCGCTTGCCTTGCTAACTCAATCTCATTGGCCTTCAACTCAAACCTTGCGTAGCGAGCTTTGACGACACGCCGGGACTTTGCGAAACTCCTGCGGCATCGAAACAGGTCGAAATTCAAAACCTGACAGACACGGCTAATTGATATGATTTTAAGAGATAAAGTTCTAGCCCAACTCCACAACAAACTGGAAAACTTGCGCAACTTTAACGATTCGCTTCTGGATGAAGCGCAGGTTTACCGCGAAGCGCTAAAACAACTTGCCCAAACCTCTCAAGCCGAATTGACCGAAAACCTGAACGGCCACGAAACGCCGGGAGCACAACCGACAGCCGAATTCGACACCGCTCGAGACCTTCGCTTTGCTTTTGCGCCTCACTGGAACAATCACACAGAAGCACGTGTATGGGCTTGCGAAACATTACTAAACCAAACCACATTTGCTGTTGATGGCAGTCAGATCAACCCAAACCCGGATTTAAGCATTCCAATTGCCGCAGTACAGGTGGCCTGGTTTGAGAACCATCACACTCACGAAGGCAGTTACGTCAAAGACGCGGTGTTGGAAATCATCCCTCCAAAAGATTTCAGCGACGATGAAGCTGGGGAGGAAGAGTTATCCAGACAAATGGTCAATCTGCGGCGTTTCAGACTGGAAATCGAGATATTGTGCGGTCTGATGAAAAAACACGCCTCCGCCGTTCATACGAATCATTTGCCGGTCGCACTGTTCGACGGTTCTCTTGTGATTTCATTCGCTGATCGTCTGCAGGAAAAGATTCGCAGGGCATACATAGAAAGCGTTCTAGGCCTGCTCCGCTGTTCCGAGCAAACGGGAATTCCGCTGGTCGGTTACATTGATAATAGCCGCGCCAGGGATTTGACCAACATGATTGAGATTTTCCCCGGAGCACGTCGGATCGAAAGAACTCATGACGCGGAATTGGTCAATCACCTGTTGCAATGGGGGGATCGGACACCATTTTTCATCTGCGCACGAGGTAGCGCCGACCGCAAACAGGAAGGCGTGCTGGAAAGTTTCGGCGAATACAAACGCGGAATCGGCTTTGTTTATATCAAAACCAGTTCCGCGACTCCGCCCGCGCGCCTGGAAATTCCGATGTGGGTATACGAGCAGGGATTGCTTGACAAAGTCGTTGACATCATTCGCGCCGAAGTCATCGTCGGCAATGGTTATCCTTACGCGATTGAAACAGCCGACGAAGCGGCGGTCATCACCACTCGCGACCGGCTGGCGTTTGAAGCGATCTTCCAACGCTTCGCCGAAGAGCAAGGAATCCCATTGCGGATTTCGTCCAAAGCTGTCAGCAAAAGCAGACGACGTTACAACTGAAAGGAAATCACTGATGAAATTGTCTCTTCGCCGGATGTGCTTTGCAGCGATCATCGCTCTTTGCTATCTGCCGTTCGCTCAGGCGCAAACCGCCGACGCAATAATCAGGGAATTGCTCGCTTCGCCGAAAATCAAAACGGCGCTGGATCATCTGAAAACCACCGAAGCTCAAACGATCAAAGACCAGATAGAGATTTGCGAAATACCTGCGCCTACTTTTCATGAAGAACGGCGCGCCGCTTGGTTCAAGGATCGGTTTATCAAGCTGGGTTTGAAAAACGTCCGCATTGACAAAGTCGGCAACGTGCTGGGCGAACGTCCCGGCAAAGGCAGCGGGGCGGCGCTGGTTCTGGCCGCGCATCTGGACACGGTTTTCCCAATCGAAACCAATGTGAAAACAAAGCGCGAGGGTTCGATCATCAGAGGTCCCGGCATCGGCGACGATTGCCGAGGCCTGGCTGTGATCCTGGCCGTCGCGCAAGCTTTGAACGTAGCGAAGATCGAAACCGATGGCACGATCATCTTCGTCGCCAACGTCGGCGAAGAAGGTTTGGGCGATCTGCGCGGAGTTCGCCATTTGTTCAATGAAGAGCTGAAAGGCCGCGCAACTCATTTCATCTCGGTTGACGGTGTTGGATTGGATGTCACGAACACTGCTGTCGGTGTGGTTCGTTATCGCGCCACGTTTACAGGTCCGGGCGGACACAGTTACGGCGCGTTCGGTTTGCCTTCGCCGATTCACGCGATGGGTAGAGCGATTGAAAAAATCTCCCGCTTCGATGTTCCCAGTCAACCGAAGACAACCTTCAACGTGGGGAAAATCGAAGGCGGAACTTCTGTCAATTCCATCGCTCACACGGCCTGGATGGAAGTGGATATGCGTTCGGTCAGCGCCGAAGAACTCGGCAAGCTTGAAGCCGGATTCAAGCAAGCGGTTCAGACCGCCGTTGACGAAGAAAATCAGGCTCGGCCAAACAAATCGCCGATTGCCGTTGAACTGAAAATCGTCAGCCAGCGTCCGGCAGGCGTCCAACCGGCGGATTCGCCAATCGTTCAAACCGCGCTGGCCGCCGGAACCGCGCTCGGCGTCAAACCCCGGCTGACTTCCGGCAGCACAGATTCAAACATCCCCATCAGTTTGAAGATTCCGGCCATCACAATTGACGGCGGCGGCGACGGCAAAGGAGCGCATTCGCTGGATGAATACTTTGACACAACCGACAGCCATCTTGGAACTCAATGGGCTTTGCTCATCTCTTTGGGAATTGTGGGAGTGAAATGAAATGCGCGCTGTTTTGCAACGAGTAACCAAGGGAAAAGTCACGGTTGAAAATCAGGTTGTCGGCGAAATCGGCGCGGGTTTTGTCGTCCTGCTCGGCATCGGAGCGAACGACACCGAGACCGAAGTTGAATTGCTGTCTAACAAAATCGCCAACCTCAGAATCTTTGCCGACGGCGATGGCAAGTTCAATCTGTCGGCCCAGGACGTGAAGGCGGAAATGCTGGTGGTTTCGCAATTCACGCTGTTCGCCGATTGCCGCAAAGGACGACGTCCGAGTTTCACCAACGCCGCGCGTCCTGAACTGGCCGTTCCGCTTTATGAAAATTTCGTTGAACGAATACGCTCGTTGGGTTTCAATGTGGCGACGGGCGTCTTTCAAGCGGACATGCTGGTCGAAATTCACAACTCAGGTCCGGTGACGATCTGGCTGGACACAGATGATTTGACAACGCGATAGTCAGATTTTCTGCCGTCGGTTTCAACACTCAAACGCCCGAAGCTCAGCAATTTCCGGCCTCTTTGCCAAACATCCTCAAAGATAAATTCCAAACATCTGGCAACAAATTTTGATTGCATCGGCATCTGAAACGGCCTTAAGATTCAGACTCCCTGATGGCCAACCCGGCCAGGTTTTATTTGGATATAAATTTTCAGTAGCTCTCAGCAAACTACTTGAAGCCGTTTCGTCAAGCCACTCCTGACCAGCGCCGCTTCAGTCCATCGCCCCGATCTTCGACAATTTGACGATTGTTGTTTTATCGAAAGGATTCGTTATGACCATTAATCAATTCTCCGCCGTTCGGGTGATCCTCGCCCTGACTGTGTTGTTTGTCATGGTTCCCGCCCAATCAATGCAATGGAAACCTGTTGATCCGGCTCATCTGGCAATGACTGCGCCGATGGTTGAAAAAGACGCCGACGCCGAAGCTCTGCTTTGGGAGGTTTACATCAACACGGCTTCGAATTCAGGCACGGACTTCACGCATTTCGTCCGCGTCAAAATCTTCACCGAACGCGGCAAGGAATCGCACAGCAAAATAGACATTCCCTATCTGAGCGGCGTTTCGGTCAAAGACATAGCCGGACGCACGATCAAACCGGATGGAACAGTCGTCGAGCTGAAAAAAGACGCCATCTTCGACCGCGAATTGATCAAGGCGGGCAGGTTCAAGCTGAAGGCCAAATCCTTTGCCCTGCCCGGAATCGAGCCGGGCACAATCGTCGAATACCGCTGGCGCGAGGTTTACGATTACATCACCAATTACGTCAAGATGGATTTGCAGCGCGACATCCCGACTCAGGTTGTTCGCTATTACCTGAAGCCAAATCCTTACGTCATGCATCCGATGAAGACCATCACGTTTCAGGGCAATCCTCCGCCGTTCGTCAAAGACAGGGACGGTTTTTATCGGATAGAACTGAACAACGTCCCGGCCTTTCGCGAAGAGCCGCACATGCCGCCGGAGGATCAGGTCAAAACCTGGATGCTGGTTTATTACGGACCTGACATCAAGAAAGCTCCGATGGAGTTTTGGAAAGAAGAAGGCAAGCGGGTTTACGATCTGCGAAAAGGCGAGATGAAAATCAACGACGACATTCGCCGCGCCGCCGCCGAAGCCGTCGGCGATGCCTCAACACCGGAACAGAAGCTGGAACGTATCTTCAATTACTGCCGCGCGAAGATCAAAAACGTCAGCGACGACGCTTCGGGATTGACCAGCGACCAGTTGGAAAAACTGAAAGACAACAGATCGCCAGCCGACACATTGAAGCGCGGTTACGGCAGCGGGCCGGACATCAACTTCCTGTTTGCGGCAATGGCGACAGCCGCCGGTTTTGAAGCGCGTTACGCCAAGATAGGCGACCGCAGCCGCAAATTCTTCGATCCGAATTTTCTGGATGATTATTTTCTGGGCGCTTACAACATCGCCGTGAAGATGGGCAACGAGTGGAAATTTTTCGATCCCGGCAGCGGTTACATCCCATTCGGCATGTTGCGATGGCAGGAAGAAGGATTGCAGGCGCTGGTTACCGACCCGAAAGAGCCTGTGTTTGTCGCAACCCCGCTTTCGCCCGCTCAAAAATCCAGCCGAAAACGAACTGCCAAACTGAAATTGACAGAGGACGGTACGCTGGAAGGCGAAGTGCGGCTTGAATACACTGGCCATCTGGCCGTCCAGATGAAAGAAGATTACGACGACGAATCGCCCGAACAGCGCGAAAAGATGGTCAGCAATTCGGCCAAAGGACAATGGGGCGGCGAAGTGTCGGACATCAAGATAGAAAGCGCCACCGACCCGATCAAACCTTTTGTCACCACTTATAAAATCAGCGTGCCCGGTTACGCCGAACGCACTGGCAAACGTTTGTTTCTGCAACCGGCTTTCTTCCAGAAAAACGTCGGAGCCATGTTCCCTTCCAGCGCGCGCCATCACGACATTTACTTTCACTTCCCGTGGAGCGAGGAAGATGAAGTGATCATAGATTTGCCAGCCGGGTTTGCGTTGGACAATGCCGAAGCGCCCGCTTCATTCGGCTTCGGTAATGCAGGCGATTACAAAGTCATCGTCGGCGTAACGCCCGACCAGAAACAGCTTCATTACAAACGGAACTTTCACTTCTCCAGTCTGATAATTCCGAAAGCCAGCTATCCCCAATTGAAACGCGTGTTCGACGCCATACACGAATCCGACAACCATGCAATCACGCTCAAACAGGGCGTGGCCGCGGTCAAACAGCAAGAGTAGTAAGGAGGGCAGATGCTGAAAAAAATTATCATATGCTTCAGCGCACTGTGGTTGATGAACGCAGTCGCTTTCGCCGACGAACCTCCGGCCTGGTTGAAACAGGCTGCGTCAATAAGCGTGCCGCCGTATGACAAAGAAGTTCGCGCCGTCGTGCTTCACCACGAATCGCGCAAGACGGTTTCGGACGACGGCAAGATCACGACAACCACCTGGTGGGCGGTCAGGATTTTGTCGCGCGAAGGACGATGGATGGCTCGCGCCAGCGAAAGTTACAACACCGGCTCAGGCAAGATAAAAGAAATGCGCGCCTGGCTGATTCGTCCGACGGGCGAAATCAAAAGCTACGGCAAAAAAGAAGCCGTGGATGTTTCGCTGGCCGATAACGACGTTTACAACGACGCACGGGAAAAAAGAATTTCCGCCTCCGATGAAGCCGACGCCGGATGCGTTTTCGGTTACGAGATCATCACCGAAGAACGCGAAGTCTTTTCGCAGTTCATCTGGTTTTTTCAGGAACTCAATCCCGTCCTGATGTCGCGACTGACGGTGACATTGCCGACGGGCTGGCGCGCTGAAAGCGTCACCTTCAATCGCGACAAGATCGAACCGGCAGTCAACGGCAACAGCTACACCTGGGAGCTTCGCAATTTGCCGCCGGTCGAAATTGAACCGGCCAGTCCCAGACTTTCCAAACTCGTCGCCAGAATCGCCGTCAACATCTTCGCGCCCGAAGGCAAAGCGACGATGATTCGCAGCTACGCCAATTGGAAAGACGTTTCCCGTTACGCCAGCGAACTGAACGATCCGCAATCCGGGTTCAACGAACCGATGGCCGCCAAAGCTCGCGAACTGACGGCCAATGCCAAAACCGAATTCGAACGCATTCAGGCCATTGGCCGTTACGCGCAATCGGTCAATTACATTTCCATACAGATTGACGTTGGTCGCGGCGGCGGATATCGCCCGCATTCGGCAATTGACGTTTTCAACAAAAACTACGGCGATTGTAAAGACAAGGCCAACCTGATGCGCGCGATGTTGAAATCGCTGGGCATCGAATCGTATCCGGTGATCATTTATTCCGGCGATCCGAACCGGGTTCAACCCGAATGGCCATCGCCGCAGCAATTCAACCATTGCATCATCGCCGTCAAAGTCGGCGAGGCGACCAATGCCGCGACGGTCATCAATCATCAAACTCTGGGGCGATTGCTGATTTTCGATCCTACCGACGACGACACGCCGGTCGGCGATTTGCCCGATCACGAACAGGGCAGTTACGCGCTGATAGCGGCTGGCGAAGCCGGGGACCTGGTCAAAATGCCTATGACTCCGCCCGAAGCCAATCGCATGGAACGTAGCATCGAAGCTGAATTGGCCATTGACGGATCACTGACCGCCAAAGTCAGCGAACGATCTTTCGGACAGGCCGCTGTGGACGAACGCCGATTGTTCAAACGCTCGGCTCGCCCGCAATACAACACTCAGATCGAACGTTGGATCACGACGACCGTGCCAAGCGCCAAAGTCGTCAAAATCGAACCGGTGGATGATTCGCATAAAGGCAGATTTGAACTGGACGTCGAATTCAACTCGCCGAGTTACGCGAAATCCATGCGCGGCAATTTGCTGATGTTCAAACCGGCGATCATTTCGCGACGCTCGTCCGTCTTCCTGACTTCCGACAAACGCTCGCATCCGGTTGTCATCAAAGCCGACGCTTACAACGAAACGGTGAAGATCAAATTGCCAACCGGATTCGAGGTGGACGAAATGCCCGAAGGAACGGAACTTAATCAGTCATTCGGCAATTACGCGGCGACTTACGAAATCAAAGATGATCATTTGATTTTCAAACGATCGCTGATTCTGAAATCCGCCACCATTCCAGTTGAACAATACAAAGCGGTTCGCAATTTCTTCGGTCATATTCTGGCGGCGGAACAAGCTCCGGTTGTTTTGACCAAAAAATAAATCGAACCGGAAAAGCTGCCAACGAAACTGCAAGAGGCACAAGGCGACAAATAAATCGCGTTGTGCCTCTTTCGTTTTACCGCCACCGGATTCGTAATTGCTCAGCCGCCTTACAGGCGGCTTTCCCAAAGGGCGATCAGGCCAGCGATTTGATCGCTGGTTAAGCAGAGCTTCAACCGCTCAGCCCGTTTTGAACGGGCTTGTCAATCTGGCTTTAGCGCCCCTCTTTTGCTAAAGCCTGTTGAGAAGCGCGCTGAAGCGCGCTGACGCCTGTCAATCGTTCCGTTTACCAGCCGTAAACCGGCTGGCCTAACTGCCGCTGCGGGAAAGCCCGATGAATCGGGCTGAACAGAGTCTTTCGCATTGCCAATCCAATCCGGATGTTTTAACCGTATCACCCGACGAATCCGATTAAAACCTGATGGGGAGAAAGAACATGAAAGCAACTCGGCAATCTGCCGCGCGCAAACCGCGAAAAATTCGTTGGATAATCCTGGCGATTCTTGTCGCCGGATTAGCCTGGCTAGGTTTCGATCTTTACGGCCCGCGCCATCACAGTTTGCGGGATTTCGATCCGAACGAAGTTGCGCGGCTGGAAACGGACATGTGGCGATCGTATTACGACAAGGAACGGCTGAAACTTTTCAACCAGCTTGCCGAATTGATGCGCTCGCAATACGGAATGCCATTCGCAACTTCAAACACTGTCGCTTACCAGGCCGCGCAGGCCGCTTTCGTTTTCAAGGAAGGCAAGAAGCGCGAGGATTACGAAAAGGCTTTGCCGAATCTGGTCAAGTTTTATCAGGCGATTCACGACGGCGCTGACGTGGATTTCGACGTGCAAAAAGCCGCCAAGCTGGAATTGGAATGGTGGATCATTCATCGCCAGCGCAACAAATATTCGCTGGACGATTTGAACAGGTCGCTGGCTGAATTGCCTGCTGAAGTTTACAGAGTGCCGGTTGATCGTTTGATGGAACACGCACGGCTGCGTCAGGAAGCGATGACGATCAGGGATAAGCGAGCTGAAGAAGGCGGAGTGACGGAAGCCGACTGGGCGAAGATTGAAGAATTGTTGAAAGCTTCGTGGCTGTCGTTGTGGAAGGCTGTTCGGACATAAAGAGAGACGGGATTAATCCCGCCCCTCTCGTAACAGGTTTTACTTTTTGACGAATTTCAACGATGCCGAATTGATGCAGTATCGCAATCCCGTCGGTTCAGGCCCGTCGTCGAAAACGTGGCCGAGATGAGAATCGCATCGGCTACACAGCGCTTCGATGCGATGCATCATAAAGCTGTTATCGTCATGGGTTGCGACATTTGCTTTATCAATCGGCTGCCAGTAACTGGGCCAGCCCGTGCCGGAATCGAATTTGTGTTTTGAACTGAACAGTTCCTGACCGCAGGCGACGCAAACGTAAACGCCGTCTTCGTGATTGTCCCAATACTCGCCGGTGAAGGCTCGTTCGGTTCCTTTCTGGCGCGCGACGTAAAATTGCATCGGCGTCAGCAGCTTTTTCCATTCCTCATCACTCTTAACCACTTTGTCACTCATCTTCCTTTCCTGATTTCCTTCTTCTATTTTCTGTTTCAGCTTTTGTGCTTGTTTGGACGATTGCGCCAGGTAATAACCCGCAAACGCCAGACAAATTGCCATTGCCACAACGATCTTTATCATCGCTTACCTCTTAAAGCTTTCAAGCCTTCTTCTGGTCAGGCTTGGCTTCGTCCTTCTTCTCTTCAGTTTTCTGATCGCCCCAGCCGTTGACCACAATCTTGCCGTTTTCAATAACCAGAGACAGCGTCACAATCTGTTGTTCGCTTTTCGTGAAACCGGCGTCAGTGAAAAGGAAAACAAAATCCTGTGTGTAATTGTTTGGATCGGCATTATCCAGTTTTGGAGTAGCCTCAATACCCGTCAGCGTCAGGTCTTTGAATTTGCCCAGCAGGCTGTCGCGCAAGGTTTTGTTTTCGGCAATCAATTGCTGGCGCGCATAAGTTGAAAGCATCGCTTCCGCGTCCGTCCATTTCTCTTCGCGAACGAATCGGTTGAATTGCAATAAAACCGCGCCGACCTGCTTCAAATCCTGTAGCGAAACCGGCGGCGGCGGCGGTTCCGGTGCAGGCTTGTTCGTCGCCCAGCGATAAACTCCCCAGGTTCCGGCTAAAAAAGCAATCGCCACGCACCACAACACCAACAATATATATTTACTGCCTGAATCTTTGCCGCCCTCTTCCAGTTCCGCGCTCGTATTTGTGTCTTCGAAAATTGTCCTCATTGTTTTCCCCAGAATTAAAGTCTCAATTTCATCCGGCGGTCAAAGTAGCTGACCGCAACCGCTGGTGTCAAACCGCTCAATTGACACCCTGCCTGAACGAATCGCGGCTTTCCTACTTGCAATTCGATGCTGGTTTGCATCTGCCAACTGCGGCAGTTAAGCTTTGTTTTCATTCATTATCCCACTTTGAAACCGCTGTTGAAGTTCCACCTATGAGCACAAAAACAACTCTTGGCATATTCGGTCTGGGCACGGTCGGCACAGGCGTAGTCGCTTTGCTGCGCGACAATCCGCAATTCGACATCCGCGCCATTGCCGTGCGCGACCGCAACAAACCTCGCGATTTCGATTTCTCACAATTTGAAATTGGACACGACCCGTTCAGGTTAGCGGACGATCCGGATATTGAGATTCTGGTCGAAGTGGCTGGCGGAATTGATCCCGCCTACGAAGTCGTCAAACGCGCTATTTCCACAGGCAAACACATCGTCACCGCCAACAAGGAATTGATCGCCAAACACGGGCCGGAACTGTTGGCGCTGGCCAACGAACATAACGTGACCATCTTTTTTGAAGCGGCAGTTGGCGGAGGCATTCCGCTGATCTCCACTTTGCAACGCGGGTTGCAAGCCAATCGAGTTTCGCGAGTTGCCGGAATCGTCAACGGAACGACCAATTACATACTGACGAAGATGGAGCGCGAACAGAAACCTTTCGGCGATGCTCTGGCTGAAGCGCAAGCTGCCGGTTATGCCGAAGCCGATCCGACCGATGACATCGAAGGCCGCGACGTGGTTTACAAAATCGCCATTCTCTCTTCGCTCGCTTTTCAGGCTCCGATCGAGGTCGAAAAGATTTACCGGCAAGGCATCACGCAAATCACCGATCTGGACATCAAACTGGCTCGCGAATTCGGTTATCGCATCAAGATGATCGGTCTGGCTCAGCGCAGCGGCGACAATCAGGCGTTGGACGTTCGCGTGCATCCGATGCTGATTCCGATGGGCCATCCGCTGGCCGGAGTCGAAGGAGTCAACAACGCCATCTTCATCAGCGGCAGCGCGGTCGGCGAAATCATGCTTTCAGGTCCCGGCGCCGGTCGTTATCCGACGGCCAGCGCAGTCGTCGGCGACGTGATCAACATCGCCAGCGCCATCAAACTGCCCGACTTCGCCCGTTACTTTCAATTGCCGATCAGTTCCGATGTCAGCGCTGTTCTGCCGATTGATGAAACCCTTAACGGTTATTACATGCGTCTGGAAACGCACGACACTCCGGGCGTCATCGGTCATCTGGGACAGGCCTTCGGCGAACACGGCGTCAGCTTGCACAGCTTCACTCAACGCGGAGTGACCGAAGACGGTACGGCGACAATAGTTTTGCTGACTCATCAGGTTCGCGAAAAACAATTGCAAGCCGCGCTGAAGGAAATCACGGCGCATCCGACCACGAAGCAAATCGGCGTTGTGCTTCGCGTTTTGAGTTGAAACATGAACTTGCAAGCCCCACACGTAGTCATTATCGGCGCGGGTTTCGGAGGTCTGACGGCGGCGCAGGCTCTGAAGCGAGCGCCGGTTCGCGTCACCATCATTGACCGCACGAATCACCATTTATTCCAACCTTTGCTTTATCAAGTCGCGATGGCCGGATTGTCACCAGCCGACATTGCCGAACCGATTCGATCAATTCTCCGCAACCAGAAAAACGCTTCAGTGATGTTGGCCGAAGCCGCAGGTTTTGATTTCGCCAAACGTGAAATCATTCTGCGTGACGATCAGGGCGAAAGACGATTGGATTACGATTACCTGTTGCTGGCAACCGGCGGGCGAACCAGTTATTTCGGGCACGACGAATGGGAACGATTCGCGCCCGGATTGAAGGATTTGGAAGACGCCGTCGAAATTCGCCGACGCGTCTTGCTGGCTTTCGAAGCGGCGGAGAAAGAACCTGACGCGCAACGTCGCCGCGAATTGCTGACCTTCGTGGTCGTCGGCGGAGGTCCGACCGGCGTTGAATTGGCTGGTTCGATAGCCGAACTCGCCCGCTTCGTTCTGGCGCGAGACTTTCGCACGATTCACCCCGAAGCCGCTGAAATTCTGCTGCTCGAAGGCGGGCCGGAAATTCTGACCAGCTTCACGCCCGATCTGTCCGAAAGCGCATTGAGGCAATTGACCAGGCTCGGAGTAAAGGTGCGCACTGGCGCTCAAGTCACCAGCATTGACGAAACCGGTGTTTATCTTGGGGACGAAAAGATCAATGCTGCGACAGTCATCTGGGGAGCCGGCGTCAGAGCGACGACATTGACCGAATCGCTTGGCGTGGAGCTTGATCGCGCCGGACGCGTGATTGTCGAAAAGGATTTGAGCCTGCCCGGTCACAGCAATGTTTTCGCCATCGGCGATATGACGCTTTTCATTCAGGACGACAAACCGCTCCCCGGAGTCAGTCCAGTAGCCATGCAAATGGGGAGATGCGTCGCTCGCAACATTCAAAACGATTTGAACGGCAAACCGCGCGAGCAGTTTCGATATGTGGACAAAGGTAGCATGGCGACGATTGGTCGAAAGGCCGCAATAGCTCACGTCGGCAAATTGAAGTTGAGCGGTTTATTGGCCTGGCTGTTCTGGCTGGCTTTGCACATCTGGTTTTTGATCGGATTCCGCAACCGGCTGGTGGTGATGATCAATTGGGCGTGGTCGTATCTGACTTACCAGCGCGGCGCGCGATTGATTACCGGCAGACGGCTGAGCTTGCTGCCGCGCAAAAAGCAATCTGTCGAATCGTCGCCAACCAGCCAGCGAGAAGGCGAGTACAAAGTGATTTGAGTTTCTACCTGCCCTCTTGCCGGTCAATTACATTTCATTGTTGGCGCGTTGTCGCCAGATCGGGATTGAGTTCCAGCGCCTGATTCAAATCCGCCTGAGCCTCCAGGCTTATACCCAAAGCCTGACGCGCAACGCCGCGATTCAGATAAGCCGCAGCATATCGCGGATTCAGCTTCAACGCTCGATTGTAATCGTTGATCGCCGCCTGATAATTTTTCTCAGCCAGTTTTACGTTGCCGCGATTGTTGAATGCTTCGGCCAGCGTCGGGTTGAATTTGAGCGCCAGATCGAAATCGGCAACCGCTCCGGCAAGATCGCCCAACTCTTTTCGGGCGATGCCTCGGTTGTTGTACGCCCGCGCCAGTTGCGGATTCAATTCGATTGCGCTGCTGTAATCGGCGATTGCTCCTTCAAGATCGCCAGCGACCTTCCTGGCCAGGCCACGGTTGTAAAACGCGCCGGATAAAGCTGGTTTCAGCTTCAAAGCGCGACTGTAATCTTCGATTGCGTTTGTTATATCGCCTTTGCCGTATCGGGCTATGCCGCGGTTGTTGTAAGCCTCAGCGTTTTCTGGATTGAAAATCAGAGCCATTCCGTAATCTTCGATTGCGCGTTCCAGTTCACCTTTGGCCAACCATTGATCTCCGCGTTGGCAATAAGACGACGAGGATGCTGCGCGAGAGTTCTGTGCCAGCCCGGTCATTGCCATCATCGTCAGCAAAACCCCAATCGCCAAAACCACAAGTAAAATTCTTTTCGACACGAGCAACAGCCCTCCTTTTCTTGATGATTGTGAGTGAATAAGAGTGGCGGCTTCGGTGAGATTTCGAGTTAAATCGAAGTCAAATTCACGTAAAGCGCGCTAAAGGTGGGCGGGATAATATCACCATTTGGCCACAGCGCAAGTTCTTTTTTATCAGCGACTTTAATGTAAACTTTACATGGCTTTTTGCAGTTATGGTCGGTGATGCAGGCGGAGATGTTGCTGAGAGCAAAGGGAGGTGTTCATCGAGTCAGGGGGTGGCTAGAATTGCCTTCATCCAATCTCGGATTTCATCTCTGACGCGGCGAAATATCGCCAGAGTGGTTTCGGGATCGGCGCTGCCCGGCGAAGGCGGGTCCTCAAAACTTTGATGAATGCTTTTGGTTCGACCGGGAAACACTGGACAGGTTTCTTTGGCATTGTCACAGACGGTAATCACATAATCGAAATCCTGGCCGATGAATTCGTCCACCGATTTCGAGCGGTGGCCGGAAATATCAATTCCGATTTCAGCCATGACCTGGATTGCTTCCGGGCGAACGAAACTTGCGCGAGTGCCTGCGCTGAAGACTTCAAACCGGTCTCCACCGTCGTGGCGCAAAACTCCTTCAGCCATCTGGCTGCGCGCGGAATTGCCTGTGCAAAGAATCAGAACGCGTTTCAATTCACTCATCAAAACTCCAAAAAGAAAAATGGGTTGGTCAAGACCTTTGGAGTCTCGACCAACCCACAAAAACAGGCAAGCGCTATGAACGCTTGATCAATTTTAGAATTTCAACTTCAAGCCAAACTGCATAACTCGCGGACCGCCAATCGTGTTGTTGATCGTGCCGAAATCGGTTGAATCCTGCAAATCGTTGGCCGGATTGGCAAAGTTGACGCTGTTGAAGGCGTTGAAAATATCCCAGCGGAATTCCAGGCCAACTCGTTCGGTAACTTGAGTGTTCTTCGAAAAACCGAAATCGAATCGTTTCTGGTAAGGTCCGCGCAGAACATTGCGTCCCAGATTACCGAAACCGAAGTTGCTTGGATAACCTCCGGCAACAGTTGTCGGCGAGCAAAGAACCGAACGGTCGAAATATCCGGTGGTCGGATCGGAGGCCTGATTGCGCAACTGGTCCATCGAACCGCAGAGGCTAGGACGACCGAAGCCCAGACGGTACAAACCGCCGGAACCGCGCGTCAGACTGCCGTATTGCGTGATGTTGCCGATTTCCGGTTCAGCCGCGAAGATCGAGAAGGGCGAACCCGATTGAATCTGCGTAAAACCTGAAACCTGCCAGCCGTTCAACAGCTTCGAATTGCCCAGCGGCAATTCCCAAACATAACTGGCGCTGAAACGATGCGTGCGGTCGAAATCCGAAACGCCGCGATTGTTGCGAAGATTGCGCTGATCGCCCTGGACGACGAAACCAGTGTTCGGCACGTCGGGTTTGCCGCCGCCCGCCGTCGAACCCGGATCGGATGACTGGTAATCCATTGATTTCGACCAGGTGTAGAAAGTGTTGAACTGGAATCCTTTCGAGAATCGTTTGGTCACACCCAACTGCAGTCCGTGATAAATCGAATTGGCCGATGATTCCAGCAACAAGGCTTCGGGAATGTTGAAGCCGAGAATCAAGCCGCGAGCTTCAAATGGCAGCACGACGCCTCCACCGGCTACGTTTGAAGCGTTGCAGGTGATAGGCGTGCTGAGGTTGTAATCAACCGGAGTGTTTGCCGTCGCGTTCAACGCTCCGTTAGCACAGATCGTCTGTCCGGCCAGCAGCGGATTCTGGAATCCGAATGCGATTCCGCGCCCGCGCTCGCGCTGGGTTGTAGCCGTTCGCAGTGGGCCACGCAAAACATTGGCGTTGCCTGTTCGGCGCAGTTCCGCCTGATAAGCCGCATCATACGAATCATTGAAACGTTTGAAGATGTAATCCGGCGTGCGCGAATCGTTCATATCGAAGCCCTGATTGAAGGCTTGCGCCTGCAACAGCTTCGTTCCTTTCGTTCCGACGTAGCGGGCTTCGACCATCATGTCTTTGCCCAATTCGTACTGGAAGCCGAAGTTCCATTGCTGGATGTAAGGCGTTCGCAGATTGCGGTCAATCGCGCGGAACTCGAAGGTTTCGGCGATATTGCCAAGCGTGACTTGCCCGGTAGCCAGATCAATCGGGTTGTTGGAACCGTCTGCTTGTCTGGTCACAGGCGTGCCGTCGCGAATCACGTAAGTTCCATTCGACAAATACTGCACACGGTTGGGCAGGTAACGATTGAAACCAAGATTCGGGTCCTGCTGTGAGAAGGCCGTTGCCACCGGTACATTACGCGTCGGAGCGGTGACTTCGACTTCGCGCAGGAAGGGATAGTTCGAGAAGATGGTGTTGATGAAGGCCGCCGAAGGACGGTCAAAGAAAATGCCGTAACCGCCGCGAACGACCAGTTTGTTGCTGTCGAACGGCGAGAAGGCAAACCCGAATCGCGGCGCGAAGTTGTTCAGGTCTTGTCCTTTCAGCGTGTGGTTGTTGCCGGCTTTGACAGATGTGGCAATCGCCGAATCAATCGCCGTGAAGCCGGTGGTTTGTACGTTGTTCGGAACAAGGAACTGCGCAACTGGGTTTTCGGTGTTGGTCAGCGCCTCGAAATCGAAGTTACCGATTTGTCCAAACTTTTCTTCAGGCCATCCAAACCAATCCCAGCGCAGACCGACGTTCAAGGTCAATCGCTGAGTGGCTTTCATGTCGGTGGCGACGTACCAGCTTGCGTCATTCATGCGGAAGCTTTTGGTCGTCACACCGAATTGCGTGTCGGCTTCGGTGGCCAAACCTGCCAGGAATTGCGTGAAGTTTTCCCACTTCTCGAATTCAGTGGCCTGTTCTTCCGGCAGGTTCGAATCGTAAATGTGGCGTTTGTATTCGCCGCCGAATCGGAAAGTGTTCGCTCCGCGCGTCCAGGTGACGTTGTCCGAAAAGCTGAACGTTTGTTGTTTGCGGCGGTTGAAAACATCGTTCGGTCCGCCGAAGGAAAGATTCGACAGGTTGTTGCGGAAAACGACGTGGCCGAGCCGTTGAGTGGCCGGGCTGTCGTCAAAAAACAGCGCAGGATTGGGGATGCCGACTTGCGCGTTGGTTATCGAAGCGAAATCGTCAGTCAGACTGCGAGTGTTGTTCAGGAAAAAATATCCGAACCGCGCTTCGTTGATCAGCGTCGGGCTGAGCGTGTGGATGTCGGAAATCGCCAGCGTGCGGTTGCGGTCGTCGCGCTGCAGCGTCACAGGCGAAGCCAGCGAAGACGGATCAGGAAACGGATCGAATCCCGGAAAGTCGGCGAAAAAGAATGTTCCGCTCAACCGGTTCGATTCGGTGATCTGGTAATCGAGCTTTGTCGTGAATTGATCCTGCTCGAATTTGGCCGGGAACACATTGCGCTGACGAATCAGCGGATTGCCGCCCGTCCAGGGCGAAACCGTAGTGTCATTGCCAACCCGTCCGCCGCCTGCTCCGACGGCCTTCGGCGAAGGAATGAAGAAATCGCCGGTCGCCGGATTTCTCAAATTGAGAAGCGCCAAAGCGTAAGGTGAAATCTGGGCTTCGGTCAGCGGGAAGTTCGTGTTGAGCTGTTTGAAAGCCGCGACCAGATTGGCCGCAGTGCGGTTGCCGTTGATCAGACTCAACGCTTCGGGCAGCACGGTGATGCTGGAAGCTGTCGGCACATAGCCTGTGTTGGCGCGCGTGAACTGATAACCGCCGAAGAAAAACAGCTTGTCCTGCTTGATTGGCCCGCCGATGGTGAATCCGCCTTCGTTGCGGCGCGCTTTCGGGCGGTCAATCTGATCGCGGTTGAAAAAGAAATCGTTGGCGTTCAGTTTTTCGTGTTGGAGGTAATGGTAAAGCGTGCCATTGAATTTGTTGCCGCCGCTTTTGGTGATTAACTGGAAGTTGCCGCCGCCGCTGCGACCGGTTGAAGCATCATACAAACTTGTTTGCAACTTCACTTCGGCCAGCGTTTCGGGCGCGGGCGAGATGTTGTCGCTGAAGCTGCCTTCATTGGTGGTGAAGTTAGTGGCGTCAACGCCGTTGAAAGTAAGTGAAGTGCTGGTTGTTCGCGTGCCGTTGACCGACGGCGAAATATTGCCGGTTCCATTGGTCAGAACCGGCGGAAGATCGGAACTGACTCCGGCGTCAGCCGAAAGCAAATGCGTGAAGCTGCGCGTCGAAGTCGGAACTTGCACCAGTTCCTGACCGCTCAATTGGCGAAAAGTCGTGGCCGTCGTCGGCGTCGCCAGTGGCGCTGTGTCCGTGATTTGAACTTCAACTGTCACTTCGCCGATTTCCAGTTTGATGTCCAGAACGCGCGGGATCGAAGCTTCGACGACCGCGTTGGCAATCGCCTTCTTGAACCCTGTGGCTTCAACTGAAATCCTGTAATTGCCGGTTGGCAATACATTGATTGTCCATTGCCCCGCCACATCAGCCGTGGCAGTTCGCGACAGTCCGGTTTCTGAGTTTGTGGCCGTGACTTTGGCTCCGGCGACCGATGCGCCGTTGGAATCTTCTATCTTGCCACTCAAACTGCCGGTCGGACCGGATTGAGCAATTGCATCGAACGTAAGACCGATTCCAAGAACAAGCAACAGCGCTGTTACCTTTAAGCATGTGTTGGCAAGCAGGCTGCGGCCTTTTGTAATTCCTTGGGGTTTCATATTTTCTCCTGTACCCATATGAGGGTTGATAAAACTTTTGGTGATTGTAAACAGGAGGAAGCCTTTCGATTATCAGCCAGCGCGCGAATGACACGCCTGAAACCGAAGCGTTCCTAACTCTTGACTACTTTATGAATTGATTGCTGTAGGTGGGTAATCTATCAACTGCCGGTTAAATCAAAGTAAGGCCGAAGTTAAATCAAATTCAGATGGGTATTAATTCAAAGTTAAGCCGTGAACAATCACGCTGCTGGCGCCAGCGGCGAATAATCGCGACTGGGAACAGCGACGCTCATCAAACGTTGCATTTCGCGTGTCGAGATGGTTTCACCCATCTCGACACAATCGGCTGAGCAGTAGACTTTCCAGTCGTCGCCGATAATCCCCTGCTCGAATTCCAGTTCTTCGGCGCAATAAGCGCATTCGTTTTCGACTCTTCTGGCCATAATCCTCCTTCTTTACTTCGATCAAATCTCCTCGCCATCCGGCAACAATGCGCTGACGGCTTCGCTGCGATGCGAAGCAAATAGCGAGTAGAGCAATGCTCCGACGATAAAATCCGCCGTCGAATGGTTTTCATTCCCAGGCATCTCACTTTTTGTCATCAGCGGCTCGCTTGCCTGACGATCAGGCGTTTCGCTCTTCGGAGTTTTGCGAACGGCTTTAGCCGGCGCGATGGCAGTCTGTCTCAAAACCTTGCCTCCGCGATGTAATGCTGTTTGTAACGGCCAGCCATTTTGCTCATCTCGACCAGCACCAACACATCTGCCGTGCCGAACTCCTCGTCGTAAGCCGGTTCGCCGCAAATCACTGCTCCCGTTCGCAAATAACCTTTCAGGATTGGCGAAAGCTTTTTCATTGCCGCGCGCGAATCAGTTGATTGATCGGGTTGATCGCCGACCTCCATTCGACAACGGGCCAGCGGGTAAACACGATATTCTTCCGGCGCGAAGTGTCTGGAGCGCAGAAACGAATAAACCTGTCGCACCTCCGCTGCATCGGCGATATGCAAACTGCCGCAGCCAAAGAGGTGTGTGATGTCGCGTTCGGCGGCAAAGCGCGCAATGGCGCCCCACAGCAGGTTGATCGTGGCAAAGGATCGGTGAGTTTCGGCGATGCACGAACGTCCGAGTTCCATTAACTCTCCGCCTTGAAAATCAACCGCCTCTTTCAGATTGGTCAGATCGAATTCGTTCTCCGAATAAAAACCGATTTGTTTGTCGGCCACGCTTTGACGCAACAGTCTGTAAGTGCCGACGACTTCGTCAAGCTCCAGGTCTTTGACGATCAGATGATCGCAATAAGCGTCGTAGACGTCTTTGTCGTAACCGCGCTCGTATGACGAGCGCAAACCTTCCTGTAATTCCAGATTGAAAACCTCGAAACGCAGTCGCATTGCCGCATCGAGTTCAGTCATGGTCGTGGCCAACCGGACTTCCAGCTTGCCGGTGCGGATCGGGTGAATTTGTTGGGTTTGAATTGTCGCGAGCATAATTTTGACCAGTGTCGGGAAGTTTGGTTGGACAATCCGGTAATCTCTTAAAGAGACTGATCCGTTGCTCCTCATTGATTGTCTCCCGTGAATGACCAGACCCTGAGTCGCCCGGATTGTCCAAGCAAACAATATCTGTCTTATGTTCAACCAAAGTTAGGCAGGTGTTATGTGTGCATTAGATTTGCCGCCGCAGGCAAAAAACATCAGCGCCGATTTTTGATTCAGTAGATTTGATCAAAACTTATATTCGTGATTACTCGAAGTTGAGATGAGGCGTTTATGCTGGGGTCAATTAAGTGCCTAGTCCTGTGTCTCTAAGGGGGCTTCCGACTCCAAACCGGAAGCCCTCCTTTCTTTTCCCTTCAATGATCGCGCTTGTGACGCCGCCTTGACTGATCGCCGGTCGCTCGACACACTGGAACCTGGCCGCACACGATGGCGTAGATCAACTTATCAGAACTCATATCGAACCAGGCTTTGCTACACAGGAGGAAATACCGATGTCGGCAGAATTCATTGCGGCAATGAGCGAAGGCAGCAGCTATTACACTTTTGAACATGACGTGACGCGTCATATGGCCGGAGACGCCGAAAACATTCGCGCCAGGCTGGTTGATGCGCTGGAGCAAATGGGTTATCGCGTGCTGAATGAAAATCCGCTTCAGGCTCGCCGCGCCGCGAAAAGCAGCGCGACTTCAGGCTGTTCGCAGGATATCCTCAATTACCACACTTCGCTGAATATCGGATTGAAAACCACCGGAACGAATTCGACGCGCGTTACTTTCGATTACACGATCAAAAATGTTTACAACGGCTATCTGTCCAAAGGCGACCGCAACACTTTGACGCGCGAGGCCGAAGCGATTCTCGCTTTGGCGATGGCGCGAGCGACTGCGGCGCATTGTTCAGCCTGCGGATCGGACACTGCCGGCAGTTCGCGATTTTGCCGACAGTGCGGCGCGCCGCTCAGCGTGGCGACTCCGGCTGAGATGGAAGTGCTGCGTTTGACATCCAACGCCAACGCCAGTTCCAAAAGCATCGGAGCCGGACTGATTTTCATCCTGATTGCGGCGCTGATTCTGATACCGCTCCTGTTCGGCAGCAGCGATCCGATCAAATACGCCAAGATGGTCAAAATCTTTTCGGTCATTTCCAGCGCGCTCGGCGGAAGTGGTTTGCTGATGCTGCTTTTTGGATACCTGCGTTTGCTCAGAACGATCAAACAACCAATCGAACAGGACGCCATGCCTCAACCGACTCGCCGTTTCGCGGCGGAGAATATTGCGGGCAGTCTGAATGCCCCGGACACCAACGAACTTGTTCCAACACCGGTTTCTCATTCAATCACCGAAGCAACGACGGATTTGCTGAAGCACGAAATCAAGCGAGCCAGTTAATGATCCGGTTTTTGCATAAAGAAAAGGGCGAGTCAGACTCGCCCTTTTCTTTATGTCCGTCATTTTCGATCTGGTTTAGTTTGCCGGTTTGCTGAACTTGGTATCTTCAACAGGAACGTTGTGTTTGATTTCGGTCATCTTGATGGTCATGGCAAACATCGGTGTGACCTGTTTGGTCGTGTGGGCAATCTTGACGCCGTCCACTTCCTTGAAATTCTCGAAGTAAACTTCAACAGCCATTTTGCCCTGCGCTGTGTCGCGTTCAGCGTCCTGGCGGATAAGCAGACCGGAATCAACGTCGAAATACAACTTTTCAGGTCCGCCTTCAGCGGGCGTGGCTTCAACAACCACGGCCACTGCCGAACCGACTTTTTCCGCGCCCTTCACAACCATCTTGGGATAATGTGTTTTCATGTTCAACGGTCCATAAAAATCTGAATCCCTTTTCTGCGCGGCCAATTCAGCGCCGGTCAATTCGCGCAAGCCGGTTTGCGGATTGCTTTCCCAGGCTTTGGTGCCGTCGAAAACATTTTGAACCGTGCCGAATCCCGGAACGTCAACAATCACGGCGTTCATATTCGGAGCTTTGGCAAAGCTCTGAAAGCCGCCGCTGACGCCCATCGCTTCGATCTCGAATGATCCTTTGGTCACTCGCGATTTCAGTTTTTCCCAGGCCTCTTTGCCGCCGGAGGCTTTGACATATTTGTTCAAAACTTCGTCCACGGATGGCAAAGCCGCTGCGGGTTTGGCGTCAGGCTTCGCAGCATCGGGCTTCGGAGCATCGGCCTTCTTTTCCTGGGCCACGACAGCCGCAGTCATCATCAACGCAAAAACCAACATCAATGCAATTTTTTTCATTGCTTCATCCTTTCTGATTTGTACAGCAAGCTCTTTGCCTCGCTGTGGATTATGAGTAAGCAGATTCATCAGCAAGCCGGACAGCTTGCTACAAAGTAAAAATCGAATACGAGCGTTATTTTACAGCACGCCCGCGTTGCCTCGATTGAGTCAATCGCTCAATCGCCGTTTCAAGTTGCGCATCGCGCCCGGCCAGCAAACTGGCGCGATTCCATTTCACTTCCACGTCCGGGGTAACGCCTCGGCCTTCGATCAAAATTCCTTTCGGAGTTCTGAAATCGGCGATGGCGAATTGGAAAAGAGCGCCAGTCGGAAGTTTCTGCATCACCGACGGCAGACAGGCTCCGGCGCTGCGCTCGCCTACAATTACCGCGCGGCCAAGCTCCTGCATTCCGGCGGAAAATACTTCACTGGTCGAAGCGCTCAATCCGTCAATCAATATCGCCACAGGTCCTTTGTATGGATCGGCCTGCGGAAAGATGGCGAATTTGATCTCGCTGGTTCGCATTTTCATCGTGCCCAGCAATCCGCTTTTGTCCGAAAGCCTGTTGGCGATTCCGGTTGCGATACCGGCAACTCCGCCAGGATTGCCGCGCAAATCGAAGACGATTCCATCAGTATCGTGAAGCTCGCGAAGCGCGACACGAACTTTATCCGAAATCGGCGTTGTGAATATATTGAACCGGATGTAACCGATATTCCCCGCAATCCGTTTCGATTCAAATTCGGTGTATTGCGGCGGGAAATTGCCCAATCGCTGTGACAATTCGCCTTTCAGTTTGGCGCGCGTGATCGTTGCCGAATGATTTTGCCCTTTGCCGTCCTGGAAAATAATCCTGACCGAAGTCCCCGCTTCGCCGTTGATTTCGCGCAATACTCTGCGGGTCGCATACAAGGCTCGCATTTTTTCGGACAGATCGCCTTTGGCTAAAGGCACGGTTAATGATTCGACGGTTTTGTCGCCGACTTGTTTGATGATGAAACCCGGACGCAACCCGGCTTGTTCCGCCGCAGTTCCGGGTTCAACAGAGGCAATCACCGCCTGACCGTCAATCATTCGTAAGTCCAGGCCTATTCCTCCGTTTGGAGGTTCGACCGCCTGATCGGAAAGTATCGCTTCGGGCGGAATGATGTTGAAATGCGATTGGCGAAGCTCGCCCAACATTTCCTGCAGAACACGATAAAGCTCGGCATCATTTTTGACTTGAGCAACGCGCGGTTCGTATTGCTGGCGGACTTTATCCCAATCAACGCCGCCAAGCGTCGGATCGAAATGCTTGTCTTTGACAGTGCGCCAGACAATATCGAAAGTCTTTCGTCGAATATCGGCTGGTTCTTCGCCCGACCTGGACGCCGGCTCAGCGCCGATTATCGTCCGGGACGGCGCAGGATTTTGCGCCCAGACGCATAACGCAAACAACAACGCCGAGAGCGAGGAAAGAATCAATTTCTTCATTTTTGCTTCCAGGTTTAATGTCATCTTGCTGCGATTGGAACTTCGGCGAAAAAGCGTGAAGCCTTCTACATTACGAAGCGGAATTGCCCCCGGTTCGGTAAACAATCAAAATAGCTTCGGTTGATTTCGCAGCGGATCGCCGTTCTCATTACACCACAATTCAAGCTGATGGAGTGGTTTGGCGGAAATTTTCTGGCCGCACGACTAAACAAGCGAAAACAAATTCACATCTTTTAGGAGGCAGTTTATGAAATCAGAATTTTTGCTCGCCTGGTACGAAGTGAACGATCTGGAAAAGGCCAAAGCCTTTTATGGAGGCGTTCTGGGAATGGAGTTGGCTTTCGAGATGCCCGGATGGGCTGAATTCTCTCCGGTCAAAAACGGTCCGAACATCGGTTTGGCCTTGAGGGAATCCGCCATTGAACAGACCGGCGGAGCGACAGTCGTTTTGCGTGTCAAAGACATTCATGCCGCCAAAGCCGAGTTGGTCGAACAGGGCGTTCAATTCGACGGAGAGATAGAGGAGTATCCGGGCGTCGTGCGTCTGGCTCTTTTCCGCGATCCTTTCGGCAATCGTTTGCAATTGGCGCAGGAACTGATGCAACAGTAAATCCTGCCGGGCGCGCAATCATCCAACTCGCGTCCCCGGCATGGCATTTAAGAAAAAGAAATCTCACGCGAAGCCGCAAAAACGCCAAACGGAAAAAGCAGCGATGGAAAGTCGCTTCCTGACAGAAGCTTTTCTTTCAACTGCTTTACTTGCGGTTTTGCGTGAAACTCAATTTCCAGATGTTCACAAACGTTTATGAAAAAAGCTGAGATCGTCTTTAGCGAAGATCATCAACTCATCGTTCGCGCTCAGAGCGGAGACAAGAACGCCCTGGATGAATTGCTGGAACCTCATCGCCGTTCGTTGTTCTCATACATTTATCGAATGGTCGCGCAACGCGAAGACGCAGAGGATTTGTTGCAGGAAGTTCTGGTGCGGGTTCTGACCGGTCTGCCGAAGTTTCGCGGCGATGCGAAATTCAAAACATGGCTTTTCGGCATTGCAACGCACGTGTGTCTGGATCATTTGCGGCAACGGCATCGCTGGCGCGTGGAAGCGCAATTGATCGGCGAGCAGGAAACCGACGGCGATCCTGAAGCGCTGAAACAATTGCAGGCCATGACCTCGCGCCCGGATTTTGTCTTCGAGATACGAGAACACATCGCATTCTGTTTTTCGTGCATCAGCCGCACGTTGCCGCCGGAAGAGCAGGCCGCGTTGATGCTGCGCGAAGTGCTCGGCTTCACGGCGCAGGAAGCGGCGAAGATTCTGGAAACCTCTGAGCCGATCCTTCGCCATCGCCTGTCGGCTGCGCGCACAAAGATGATCGAAAGTTACGAAGGTTTGTGCCAGTTGATCAACAAGACCGGCGTCTGTCATCAGTGCAAGGGATTGCGTGAATTCACGCCCGAAGCGAACAGAGGGTCTGATCTGGTGCAAATAGAGGTCGCTCCGGGCAAAAACATCTCTCCGGAAAATCTGTTCGATGCGCGAATTGAAATCGTTGGCCAGGCCGATCTGGCCAATGGCAAATCCAGCGCGATGCACGATGCATTCTTTTTCGATATTTCAAACCGCGAAGAACAACATGCCGGTAATCAGTCCGGTTGAATTTCCGCCCCTGGCTTTCCGCGCTTCCAAAACCAGATTTCGGATTGAAAGCCAGGCGTCCAGCAGCCCGCCAGTTATTGCCATCCTTTTATATCGTTGATTTAGCCTGCGAACTGATTTAGCATCCCTTAGGTTTTACTTCGCAAGATAATCATTTACCGCCGTTCCGACCGGCTTCAAATTTCAAGATTCGAGTCACCTCAGTAGGCATGACAAATGAATGTCCTAAATGCAATTTTCCGATTCCGCGCGAAGGCAGCCGGTTTTGTAACCAATGCGGCGCGGATTTACGTGCCCTGGGCCTGGCGGAGATGAAACCACCCTCGCAGGTGGAAACGGTAATAGAAACATCTTCACCAATCAGTTCGCCATTACCGGCGACTTCAGGAAAATCATCGTCGCAACCATTAGCCGATGTTTCGGCAAAAACAACCATGGCAGCTTCCAAAGATGACACGAAGCCACAGGCTTCCTTACACATTCTTTTGCGTGACGGCAGCGTCATCGAGCGCGATTTATCCGAAACCGAAACCCTGATTGGCAAAGCCGCCCAGAATAACCTGATACTGGCTGACGCTTCTGTGTCTTCAACACATGCGGCAATCAGTCTGACCGACGGCTCTTTCGTGCTGAGCGATCTGGGCAGTCGCAACGGGACTTTCGTCAACGATTCGCGAATCACCGAACCGCGCAAATTACAACACGGCGATTTGATCAGAATGGGGCATTGCGCCATCACCTTTCGGTTGAAAGAAGCCGAAAGCACGCTGTCAGTCCAGCGAACCATTCTGCTGGACAATACGCCGCCTCCGCCGGTTCCGCCGCCTGCTCCCAAACAAATCCCGCTTAACGAAGAATCTTTGGCGACGGCGCTGGTTTCGTCCGGGCTGGTTGCTAAATCGGAAATCGAACGTTTGCGAAGCGATGGCTCTCGTGGCCGCCGGCTATATCGGGCGCTGATCGAAGAAAAGCTGGTCACGGAAATCGGCCTTCGCGATCTGATGAGCCGCACTTTCAATATCCCTCCGGTCGAAATGAAAACGATGGAGGTTGACGCTCCTACGGCGACAAAGTTACGAGCCGATTTTTTACGTAACAGAATTATTTGTCCGGTCATCGGCCAACAGCCGGATCGTCTGACTCTGGTCGTCGCCGACCCGACTGATAAAGCGACGATTGACGATGTCGAACGAATCACCGGCAAAAAAGCTTCGTTGCGTTTGGCAATGCCCGGCGAAATCCGCGCGCAAATTGACAACCACTTCACGCCGCGATTGATAGGCGTTTTGCCTTCAGGCGAGAAAATCGAAGCCGTGTTGAATCAGCCGGAGATAGAGGTTGGAAAAGCTCACCATAACAAACTGGTCGTCTCCGACCCGACGGTCAGCAACACGCACGCCATCGTTTTGGTTCGCGACGGCGGTTACACCGTCGTTGATCTGGGCAGCAGCAACGGCACGTTCATCAACGGCAACCGGTTGGGCAGCGAAGCTTACACATTGCAGCACGGCGACAAAATTCAGTTGGGCAACGTGATGCTGACCTTTCGCAATCCGGCAGAAACGACGGAAAACAAGACAGCGCGGCTTTCGCTGGAAGCTTTGGAAGAGGTTCGACGCCGCGCCGCGCTGAAAGGCGATGCGCCGATGGCAATTCCGCGCACCGATCCGAGTTCATGGTCTGCGTCTGGAACGCCCATCCCGCAATCCAGGATCACCACCGCCGCCGAAGACGAAGAAGAAAAAGGCGGAAAGAAGAAAAAGAAGAAAGACAAAGACAAAGGCGGTTGGAACATCAACGCCATCAGCCGCATCGTCGCTCAAGTGTTGGGCGCGGTCGTCACAGGCGTAGTCACAATCCTTGTTGCCAAATATGCCTTCCAACAACCTGCCGTTAACAGCCCAGGCAGCGGCGGGACAACCGTGTCTCGCTCGGCCAAGATCGTTCGTTCCAATACGTGGGAAACTTTGCCGGGCGGCAGAATTGAATCATCAGGAGTCGAGCAGGTTCCCGGCACTGATTTCGTGCTGATGGTTGACGACGGCCAGCCAGGCGCTGTGCTGGTTATGCAGATTGGGCCAACCGGCGAACCTGTCGGACCGCCCAAAGCGGTTCCGCTGGGCGTGACCATACAAGACCCGGAAGGCATCACTTCCGATGGCTCTTTCTTTTATGTCGTCGGATCACAATCCGATCCTGCCTGGGGAGCCAACAACGCAATCGCGCGCTTCTCTTTCGATCCGCAAACGCAAACGCTTCGCGGTCAGGCGGAAATTATTCAGGATTTCCGCAGCTTCCTGCTCAACAACGTGCCGGAACTGAAAGGCGTGGGAGACGCCCCAGGAATACAAGGCGGTTTGAATATAGAAGGTTTGGGCTGGGATAAATTGAACGACCGGTTGGTGCTCGGCCTGCGCTCGCCAATCGTCGGCGCTCAGGCGGTTGTCGTCCCTTTAAGGTTGCGCGATCAGCGTGGAGCCTTCAACACGGGCAATCTGCAATTTGAAAATCCGCGCGTGGTCTTTTTGCCTCTGGGCGGGCAAGGCATTCGCGACATCACTTACGATGCGCATTTGAAAGCTTTCCTGATCATTTCCGGCTCTCCGGAAAACGCCGAAAAATCCGACTTCAAACTTTGGGAATGGAATGGCGAAGCCCTGTCGGCCAAAGCCATTGAAGAGATGATTCTGGATCCCAAGGTCAAACCCGAAGGTTTGACGCACGCTGTAATCAATGGACGCCCGTTTCTTTTTCTGGTCGGCGACGCCAGCAGTTATCTGAAACTTGATTACTCTGATGTGAAGTAGATGACGGCGGAGTTTGTGGCCGTACACCGGCGCTCCGGTTGCAATGCCGTCAATATCTGCTTTTTTCCCTGAACATTTGCCCTCGAACACCCCACGAGTTGTTTGGCGATAAAGTTGTCTCGCTTAACAACAACGACGTAGCCCCGGATAACAGTTAGGAAACCAACTCAAGGAGGTTGTTTCAATGAGCTACAGTCACAATCGCTCATTCGCGTTTTTTGCATTCGCTCTGGTCTTCTGTCTGGCAATGGCAGGAGTTGTGGACACGGCTTCGGCCAACATTGGCAGTTCGCCATCGCCGCAAAAGAGCAAAGACAAGGAATCAAAGAAGAGCAAGAAAGAGAAGAAGCCTTCGGTCGCGCCCGAAGCCAACGGCACACCGACATTATGGGAAGATCGCGGCAATATTGCCTCGCTGAATTTGATTTACGGCATTGGCAGCCCTGAAGGAATGCCGAAACCGCCATTCCAGTTCGACAAGGAAGACACATCAGGCACGAATCCAAAAATCAAAATCGTTGACGCCAACGGCATCAAATGGAACATCAAATTCGACGAAGAAGTTCACGCCGAAGTGGCAGCCAGCCGCATCGTCTGGGCCTGCGGGTATATGGTCGAAGAAAGCTACTTCATGCCATCCGGCAAGGTTAACGGCGTGTCAGGGTTAAGCCGTGCCAAAAAGTTCGTCGCTTCCGATGGTTCATTCACCAACGGCATGTTTGAAAAGCGCCCTGACGAAATCGCGCGTCGCCGCAACAACTGGACCTGGGAATCCAACCCATTCAGGGGAACGAAAGAGCTTTCCGGCCTGGCGATCCTGAACGCAATGCTGAACAACTGGGACGCCAAATCAACCAACAATAACGTGCTTGGCATGTTCGACGACGATGGCAAAGTCATTGACTGGTATCTGGTCGCAGATTGGGGCGGATCATTCGGCAAAATGGGCGGATTCACTTCTCACACCAAGTGGGATTTGGATGATTACAACAAACAGGCTTTCCTGGACGGCGTTTCAGGCAACACGCTGAAGCTGCATTACAGCGGCAAGATGGGCAGTTCGCTGAAATCCATTCCAATGGAACACGCGCGCTGGTTCGCCGGTATCGTCGGTCAATTGACCGACGATCAGATTCGCGATGCATTCAAAGCCGCCGGAGCTTCACCAACAGAGGTCGAAGGCTTTTCGCGCCGCATTCGCCAGAAAATCAGCGAGCTGAAATCAGCCGTTGGCAGATAACAACAGCCGCGGATGAACACGGATAGACGACGATAAGTTTCGTTGAAGCCGTGTTCATCGGCGTTAATCAGCAGATTCAATTTCCCGAACAGTGCACGTCATCATTCAACCGCGCGACGGCATTACGCCGCTGCTCGAAGGAATCAAACAAGCTCAAAAAAGCATAGAGATAATCATCTACCGCATGGATCGGTTGGAGATCGAGCAGGCGCTGGTCGAAGCCGCCGCTCGTGGCATTCGCGTCCACGCCCTCATCACATACACCAACAAGGAAGATTTCAAGGAGATCAAAAAGCTGGAAAAACGGCTGGTCGAAAGAAAGGTCAAGGTCACTCGCACTGCCGAAGATTTGGTGCGTTACCACAGCAAGATCATGATCGTTGATCGCAACAAGCTTTTTTTGCTGACCTTCAACTTCACCTTTCTGGACATACACCACAGCCGCAGCTTTGGACTAATCACTGAAAACCCGCAATACGTCGCCGAAGCCGTCCGTTTATTCGACGCCGACGTGGCGGGCAAATCGCACAAGGCCGAAGCCGAACATTTCGTCATCAGCCCGATCAATTCGCGCAAGAAACTTTCGGAATTCATTCTCGGCGCCAAGAAACAACTTTTGATTTACGACAGCAAATTGAGCGATTCGCAAATGCTCAAACATTTGGACGGCCTTGCCAAAGCAGGCGTCGAGGTCAAGGTCATAGGTGAAATGAGCAAGCCGTCGAACGGCATCGCAGTCAAACCGATGCCGCTTATTCGTTTGCATACGCAAGCCATCATACGCGACGGAAATCAGGTTTTTTTGGGCAGTCAAAGTCTGCGCAAAGTGGAGTTGGATCAACGACGCGAAGTCGGTTTGATCACCGACGACCCGGAAGCCGTCAAAAGCCTATTCCTGATTTTCGTCATGGATTGGGGCGATGTGATCAATGATTTATCCGAACAAACTATCGAGACAGGAAAGGGTAGTTAGACAATGATCAATAGACTAAAACCGGCTCGGACATTTTTTACTTTTTTACTGTTGGCCTGCTCGCTGAGCTATATCGCATTTGCTCAAAGCAACGAAGCGAAGAAGCCATCCATAATTTTTGCCGTGATGGGCGACACCGGCAGCGGCGACGAAGCTCAGAAAGCCGTCGCCCAGCAAATGGTCAAACAGCGGCTGATCAAACCATTCGAGTTCGTGATCATGCTGGGCGATAACATTTACGAAAAAGGCGAAGCGGAAAAGATCGGGACTCACTTTGAAGAACCGTATAAGGATTTGCTGACCGCTGGAGTCAAGTTTTACGCTTCGCTCGGCAATCACGACATCATCAAAGGATTGGAATTCCAAACCAACTACAAGAATTTCAACATGGGCGGACGGCGTTATTACAACTTCACCAAAACCGTTCAGAACAACGATGAAAAACTGCTTGAATTCTTCGCGCTGGATTCAAACGAAGTAGATGACGAGCAAATCGCCTGGCTGGAAGCGAGCCTGAAAGCTTCGAAGGCGAAATGGAAAGTGGCGTTCTGTCATCATTCGATTTACTCCTCCGCCAAAATGCATCGTCCTTACGTGAAGTTGCGCGCGTTGCTGGAACCGCTCTACGTCAAATACGGCGTTGACGCAGTTTTCTCAGGTCATTCGCATTGTTACGAACGTGTCAAACCGCAGAAAGGCGTTCATTACTTCACCGAAGGCGCCAGCGGCGAAATCAAGAAAAGAACGCTCAACCGCAAATCGCCGCTCTTTGCTGCGGGCGAAGATATGGTCAATTCCTTCCTGATCGTTCAGGTGAATGAGAACGAGATGAAAGTGGAGGCGATTGCGGCTGATGGCAGGTTGATTGACTCTTACACCATCAAACAAGATTGATCCATCCGTCAGTTATTCGTCCTGGATGCTGTCAAAAAGGGAGCGCTTTGCGCTCCCTTTTATCTTGGCACTAACAGACTTTCTGTGGGTCGAAAAGCAATTAACCATTAGCCATCAGCCATTATCAATTAACAGACAGGTAAAGAACTTCTGCTCTTGCCCAATAATGGATAGTGGCTAATGGTTAATTGCTAATCGCAAATTTGTGTAATCACTTCGATAGAACTTTTACCCATTGAATTTTCTGTGGCTCCCTTTCCTTTAACGATCAGGCTTGCGTCTGAACCAGACCTTTTAACTGTTCGCGACGCGATCGCATGTTGGCGATGAATTCATCGAACAGATACGTTGCATCGTGCGGGCCTGGGCCGGCTTCAGGATGGTATTGAACCGAAAAGACCGGCAATCGGCGATGGCGCATGCCTTCCAAACAATCGTCGTTCAGGTTGAAGTGAGTCAGTTCGATTTCGCTCGGGTCCAGACTGCCGGGATCAACCGCGAAGCCGTGATTGTGCGAAGTGATTTCTATTTTGCCTGAACGCTGGTTTTTGACGGGTTGATTGCCGCCGCGATGACCGAATTTCAATTTGAAAGTCTGCCCGCCAAACGCCAATCCCAAAATTTGATGACCCAGGCAAATGCCGAAGACCGGAGCGGCGGTCAACAGCTTTTTCACTTCGGCCACGATTTCAGGCAATGCCGCAGGATCGCCCGGGCCGTTCGATAAGAAGATGCCATCAGGAGCGTAAGCCAGCACATCATCCGCCGAAGTTCGCGCGGGAACGACTGTCACCTGACAACCGACAGCGGCCAGATAACGCAATATGTAATACTTGATGCCGAAATCGTAAGCGACGACTTTGAAAGGCTCTTCGCCTTCGGCCAGCAGGCTGGCGGGTTTGAATCCGGCGAGCGGATCGAAAGTTTTCTGTTCGTCCTTGATCCCGGACCATTCGTAAGCGTCACCGCAGGAAACTTCGTCCACCAGATTGCGCCCCAACATTTCCGGCGCGCGGCGAGCTTTGGCCACGACGCTGGCTTCGTCCGAATCCACAGATGAAATGCAGGCGCGCATCGCTCCCTTTTCGCGAATGTGACGAACCAACGCCCGCGTGTCAACTTCGGAAATTCCCACAATGCCGTGCAATTTCAGGTATTCGTCCAATGACATTGAGGCTCGCCAGTTTGAAGTGACTTCGGAAAATTCGCGGACGACGAAGCCTTCGGCAAACGGACGGCGCGATTCGACGTCTTCGGGATTGACTCCGTAATTGCCGATTTCGGTATAAGTCATCGTGACGATCTGACCGGCGTATGACGGATCGGTCAGAATCTCCTGATAACCGGTCATTGATGTGTTGAAAACGATTTCGCCCGTGCGCTCGCCTTCCGCGCCCCAGGCGCGTCCGCGAAACGTCCGACCGTCTTCCAATGCAAGGATTGCTTCTTTAGTCATTGCCTTCCCTATTGCGGATTCGCAATTTTATGATTGCCTTTCTCGTAAAAAAGTTTGCGCCAGATGCAGCCATTGCCGCTCAGTGCGATATTTGTAGGCTGGAGCTGTCTTGACCGACTCGATGCAGTTTTGCATTTCCTCTACGGCCTCGCCCGTGCGCCCCAGATTGAAGAGCGTCATTCCTCGCCAGTATCGCGCCTGAGCGTCGGATGGGCGCTGTTGAATGAATTTGTCGAACATCTGCAAAGCGTCCGGATATTGTTTGGCTGAATAATAAACCAAAGCCGTCTCTCGCCAAATTTCATGCTGACTGTGCGCCGAATCCTGCCGGACGACCTGTTCAAAATGCTGTATGGCTTCGTTCAGCCGGTTTTGCCAGCGGGCGATGCGACCAAGCTGATAATGCGCGTCGGTTTCGCTGGGGTCAATTTCGATTGCCCGCCGAAACGAACCAATGGCCGCGTCCAATTCCCCGCGCTGCTGATAAAGCAAACCCAGGTTGTAATGAGCCGAAGCGTCCGCCGGATTGAGCGTCGCGGCTTGCAGATTCTGTTTGAACGATTGGCGGGATTTCTGCGACCGCATGAAATCGTCAATTCTGTCCCGCAACAAAAACATCAGCAGTATCAGCAGAATCGGCGAACCGCACACAAACGAAGTCGCGTCCACGAACAACGGCAGGATAATCAGCGAGAGGAACGAAATCAGAATCGTTCCCGCAGCCGCCACCCAGCCGATGTGAAAGATCGAACCCGTCGTCAACGTCATCAACCAGGCAAAGATCGGCAGCGGAATGACGATGACCAAAACGAAATAACCGATGACGGCGTCGCTGCGCAACCAGGCGCTCTGCCAACCGATGATCACCGTCGGCAAAATCGTAATCAGCAACGACAACGCCAATGACATCAGCGTGCATGAAACCATCGCCGCATACTCTTCGCGTATGACCAGCGAAAAGCTCGCTCTCTGTTCGAACAGGTTGGCGATCAGAACGACAAACGGCACATAAATAACGGCGATGAACAGGACTATCATCACCGCCGTCATCATCGCCCGAACAGAGTAGCCAATCATCGCAGCCGACCAAAACGAGCGCGCGACGATGCCCTGCGAACCGATCTCCGACATCAACTGCGTGCGGCCTCCGGCTTGCGCATAACCGGCCATCATCACCACGACCAGCGAATAAACCCAGGTCGTCAACAAAGCGATGGTTACGGCAAAAGCGACCGGCGCTCGTTCGCGCAACGTGCGAATCGCCGACAGCGGCTGCCACAGCAATGAAAACAGTAGGCGGATGTTTGTGAACATAAATCAGTCGAGGCCTCGCACATCCCAGTCGAGCTTTGGTCCATCAAGCATAATCGCAAGATGATTGAGGATGTCGCGGCCAATAATCCTCCAACCTTGTCCTTCCTGGTTGATTACGGGGAAACGGCCTTTGAACACTTTTCGATTGAAAATAAGATCAAGCTGGACAACCGCTGAAATACTTATCTGGCCGTCAAACCCCATCATTTCAACTTTGTCATCGGATTGCTCTAAAACTCCCAGCGAATCAAGCGCGGATTGCGGAACCACTGTTACGTCCGCCCCCGAATCAATCAGCATAGGAACATCGGAAACTGAAGCCAGACTGGCAGGATTGCGTAGCGTGACCGTGGCTACAGGTGCAGGAGGTGAGAAAAGCTGGTCATCGTATTTCGGCATCTATGTCTTCCTCGACAACCTTTTTCTCAAAATATACCGCCTGCTCAGGACGAACCAATCGCGGGCTGGCGATACTAATGGCGGAGCGTGCCTCAGGAACAACCACATAAACTTTTGTTTGTTCCGGCAAATGAACGTCCAGCGGCAGTTTGACCTGGCCATTTTCCACTACAGCTTCATATGTAATCACTTTCATATGCTCTCGCTTTCGCGGGCATCCTACCATATGGCGCGCGAGCCAAAAACTTTAAGTCTTGCACGGAAAAGCGCGGACAACTCATCGTTGCCGCGCTTTCAGGTCAATCCCTATTTCTCTTCAGATCTTTCTGCTTCTTCAAAATTATTTTGCTTCGTCCTTTATTCCAGCTTGCCCACGCGCTCGAAAGGCGAAAACGGGTAATAGCGGAAAATGGCTTTGCCGTAAATGTATTTTTCAGGAACCAGTCCCCAGTAACGGCTGTCGCTGCTGTTGCGGCGATTGTCGCCCATCACGAAGTAATGATGATCCTTGACTCGTGTCGGAGTCGCCATCGAATCGCGCGAAAGAAATTCCGGATCCAGATATGGCTCATCAATCTGTTGGCCGTTGACCAGAAGCTTGCCGTCTTCGACGCTGATTTCTTCGCCGGGCAATCCGACCACGCGTTTGATATATGATTTCGAAGGATCGTCGGGAAACAACAGCACGACAATGTCGCCACGTTTGATCGGTTCTTTATCGCCCAACCATTCCCGCAAAGGATAAATGAATTTGTTGACGAAGATGCGATCCTGATCGTGCAGCTTCGGCATCATGCTCTGGCCTTCGACCCTGACTGGTTGAACGACAAAAACGACTATCAGAATGGCGATCAATCCGGCAAAAACTATGTCGCGAAACAGCGAGCGCAATTCGCTCCACAATCCGCCTTCGTTATCGTCGCCATTGCGGAACGACGACAGGTCTTCGATAACCCTTATGTCGTTGTCATCATCAGGCGTATAGCCCGCCCACTTATCTTTCCTCATACAGCTAGCCTTCCTTTAACTTCTCAGAAAGTTGGTTCGCGATTGAAAACTGCGTCGGCGATCAACTTGACGAAAAGATATTACGGGGGATTCAACGTGTCAAACATTGGCTTTGTTGCGGCTTTATCGCCGCTGGTGATGAGCATTTTCAGTGCTGGATCGTGCCTTCCAGCGAAGTGTCAATCTGCGCATCAATGCCTCCGCCGAACAGAAACGATTCCATGTTCTGAATCAGAAACTGCTGGTGTTCGGGATTGATCGTGCTCAAACCGTAATGGTTGATCAGTTGATTTTGAGTCGCGACCCAGGCTTTCCAGCAGGCCTGGCAAATCTGTTCATGAATCTTTTTGCCGAGCGCGCTGCCGAAAGGCGGTTTTTCCAACGCGGGAAGCTTTTTGCCACATCGCGAACATTTAATAACGTCAGCCATTTTTCTCACTCCTTCTTTATCGGAAATCTGCGTAGTAAGCGGAGTCGGATTATCCGGCAGGCCACGCGGTTACTCAACCGTGCGTGGCGGCAAGTTTGGTCAACTCATCTACGTGCAACTGTTCTTCCTGAATGATGTTTTCCAGCCAGAATCGCAAAGTAATGTTGCCTTCGGCTGCTTCCCAGGCTTTGACATAAGCATCCAGCGCTTCCTGTTCCATTTCCAGATCGTGCGCCAACATCTGACCCAGCGTATCGGCCTGCCGGATTTCAGCCGGTTTAACCGTCGGCATTCCGCCCAAAGCCGAAATCTTGTTGCCAAGATTCTGAGCATGCAGATGAGCTTCGCTGCTGGAGTTGGCGAAAAACGGCGCGAAATCCTGGCGGTCAACTCCGCGAACAATGCATTGCTGATTCATATATTGAATCGTCGCCGCATATTCCAGCGAAAGCGCGTAATTCAACCGCTTGATCAATTCGGCATTGCCCTTCGTCTGACCGTTGACGCTCTTCTGGCTTGTCCTCTCGGACTTCTTCGATTTCTTCTCTTCTTTTTTCTTTCCCATAACTGTGTCTCCTGATTCCTGTTTGATGCGAAGCAGTGAAAATACGAGTCAAAACCCAAAGCGTCAACAGACATCCGTTGTTTATTGAGCCTGCGGATCAAGCCACAGGTGACAAAGCGCGGTTCAGTTGCTAGCATAGCTTTTACCGGATTATCACTCAGCATAGAAGAAATTGCATGAACTCATCAGAAAACACCCGAGAAGACATTCGCAACATCGCCATCATCGCTCACGTAGACCACGGCAAAACCACGCTGGTTGACGCCATGCTCAAACAGTCCGGCCTGTATCGCGCCAACGAAAAAGTCGTCGAGCGCGTCATGGATTCCATGGATCTGGAACGCGAGCGCGGCATCACGATCATGGCCAAAAACACCGCCGTCCATTTTGGCAAAACCAAGATCAACATTCTGGACACTCCCGGACACTCCGATTTCGGCGGCGAAGTCGAACGCGTGTTGAAACTGGCCGACGGCGTAGCCCTGCTGGTTGACGCTTCCGAAGGCCCGTTGCCGCAGACCCGTTACGTGCTGTCGAAAGCGTTGGAACAGAAACTGCCCGTCATCGTCGTCATCAACAAGATTGACCGGCAGGACGCTCGACCGCAGGAAGTCGTCAACGAAGTTTACGACCTCTTCATTGATCTTGACGCTTCGGACGAACAGATTGATTTCCCGATCCTGTACGCCATTTCTCGCGACGGCATAGCCAAACACGAACTCGATCATGAAGGCGACGATCTGCGCCCGCTGTTCGAGCAAATCCTGAAAACCGTGCCGGCGCCCGGCGGAAACGAACAAGCTCCATTGCAAATGCTGGTGGCGAATCTGGATTACAGCGAATACGTCGGACGATTGGCGATTGGACGAATCTTCAACGGCGCGGTCGCCGTCGGCGATCAGGTTTCGGTCTGCAAAGTTGACGGCAAGCTGGAAAAAACCAGGATCAC
>CAYRQB010000002.1:0-16329 GCA_964426025.1 uncultured Heliomicrobium sp. | reverse complement strand
ATTGACGGCGAATTGCACGAGCCAATCGAACTGGCGGTGATTGACGTGCCCGAACAGTTCATCGGCGTCATCACCGAAGCGATGGGACGCCGCAAAGGAACAATGACCAAGATGGTCAATCACGGTCACGGACGCGTCCGCATGGAATTTGAAATTCCTTCGCGCGGTTTGATCGGTTTCCGCAACGAATTCCTGACCGAAACCAAAGGCACTGGATTGTTGAACACCATCTTTCTGCGTTGGGGCAAATGGCAGGGAGAATTGGCCGGACGCGGAACCGGCAGTTTGATCTCCGACCGTTCGGGCACTGCAACCGGTTACGCGATTTACAACCTGCAGGAACGCGGCGAGCTTTTCGTCAAACCTCAGACAGAAGTTTACGAAGGCATGATCGTCGGCGAAAATTCCCGCGACGTTGATTTGGACGTGAACATCGTCCGAGAAAAGAAACTGACCAACATGCGAGCTTCGAGTGCGGACGAAGCCCTGCGCCTGGTTCCCGTCCGTGACCTGACTCTGGAACAAGCCATCGAATACATCGCCGACGACGAACTGGTCGAAGTCACTCCGAAATTCATTCGTATGCGAAAAAAGATTCTGGCTTCGAATCAACGACCAAAATCGAAGAAGTCAGAATAATCAGCTAAGAATCTCGACAGATTCGATCTTTCTGCAAAGCTCAATGGCTGAATCCAAAATGGGTTCAGCCATTTTCAGTTTTCCGACTTCGATCCTCAAAACCTCAACTTTTCCTTTTCCAAATGGCCGCCAGCGTTCGGCGAAGGTGGCGTTGTTCGAGTTCACGAAAACCGTCAGTGTCGGCACACCGAGCGCGGCTGAGATGTGTTGACCGGCGGAATCGTAGCCGATGTATTTGTCGCTGGCCGCAATCAATCCAGCGAAAGAACCTATGCCGCCGTCCCAGGTGACGATGTTTGCCTGCGCTAAATTCACGTCGGCGATTTCGGCTTTGCTGGCTTCGTTCATTTCAACTACGGTTTTGCCTTCGGCGCGAACGGCTGCGACGATGCGGTTGACTTGTTCGCGTTCTTCTTCGGTCGCGCCTTTGTCCAGAATGATTTTGGAATCGGTCAGCAGGCGTTCGACCAGTCTTTGCTCGAATTCGGCTGAGACACGTTTGGCGTGATTGCCGCCTACGCCAAAACTGACAGCAGTAAGATTGCGGATTGAGGATTGAGGATTGCGGATTGCTTCGGCGACACGTTGACCGAACTGTTGATATTCATCAGGCAAGGCGACGAAAGGGAAAGCCGGTGATGAATTGCCGATCAATTCCCCGCTCCAATTGGCGGCGAGTTGGCCAATAGATTTTGATTCACTGCCTGATTGATAGCTGCGGCTTTCAAAGAAAAAGTAGTTGTGGTCGTTTTCAACCAGCGGCAGCAAACCGAGTTGAGTCAGTCGCGAATCGGGATCAATCAGCCAGACATCTTCGTTGGCGAATCCGCGTCGTTCTTCGTTGACGGCTTCGACGACATCCAGCCAGCTTGTCAAACGAGCGATCAAACTGCCGCCGCGTTCATAAGCTATTTCGTGAATGCGAATCCGGCTATCGCCTCCGTAAAGCTCGCGAAGTTTGCGCGAACCCAGGATGACGAACTCGGCTTGCGGAAAGGCCTGGCGCAGCTTGGCGATTATGGCGCTGGTGACGGCCACGTCCGCGCCGATGGTGACACGGGAAAGCAGCAAAACTTTTAGCGGTACGGGGAGCGTCAGCGACCTGCTATCCGGCAAGCTATCTTTTGCGGAAGACTCAGGTCGCTGACGCTTCCCGTACTGCATTGAAGGGCGCTCACGCTCCCCGTACTGCAATTTGGCCTTCCGTGCCACCAAATCAGATTCATTCATCAGACCAAACCGATTCAAACCCTCATTCAGTTTTTCGCCTTCGGGCAATCGGCGGCAGAATTCAATGACTTGGGCAAAGAGTTGGTCATACAGCCTACAAGCCGCAGGTTCGAACGAATCGTTCAGTCGTTCAACCAGCGACGGGAATAAAGCCTTAATCCCGGCTTGCGCGATTTCAGAATCCTGATCGGTGGCGATTTCGCAGATCAGATTGACTGCTTCGCGCAGACAGCCGTCTCCGTTTTGGTGATGTTCGATCACCAGTTGCGCGGCGCGTTCGGCCAGAACCGAAGCTGAATCGGCGGTCAGATTTCTCATCCGATTCAAGACCTCGAACTCACTCAGTTTTTGATGGATTTCTTCGGTTGGATTCATCGCTGAAACTATAACATCTCCGCTTCGGGCTTGGCATTTTGCATCGGTAAAATCGTGGCGAAGCCTGATTTAACGCTTCCTTGACAGCCCACAGACCGGTTGTTAGACTCCGCCATCTTCCAGCAAAGCTCAAAGCATTGCCTGCAATTACAGAAAAAACATTTGAAAGATTGACCGGGGTTGCACAGCGAACTTCGGCGCTTGATCAATATCCTGACTGACTGAGGAGATTTGCTTTTATGCCTACATTTAATGGAGTTCCCACGCCCGAAGACGGCCAACGCATCAGCATTGAAAACGGACGATTGAAAGTCCCTGACAATCCGATCATCCCTTTTATCGAAGGCGACGGCACGGGACGCGACATCTGGAAAGCTTCGCAGCGTGTGTTCGACGCTGCGGTTGAAAAGGCTTACGGCGGCAAACGCCGCGTCGTCTGGTACGAAATATTTGCCGGAGAAAAAGCCTTCACCAAATTCAACGAATGGTTGCCGAAAGGCACACTGGACGCGATTCAGCATTTTGTCGTCGCGATCAAAGGGCCGTTGACGACTCCGGTTGGCGGAGGCATACGTTCGCTGAACGTGACTCTGCGGCAGGTTTTGGATCTGTACGCCTGCGTTCGTCCGGTTCGTTATTTCAACGGCGTTGGCGCGCCGGTCAAAAATCCCGAAAAGCTCAACGTCGTCATCTTCCGCGAAAACACCGAAGACGTTTACGCGGGCATCGAATTTCCTGAAGGTTCCGACCGCGCGCGAAAGGCGATCGAGTTTCTGAGCGAATGGGGATACCAGGTCAATGCCGATTCCGGCATTGGCATCAAACCGATTTCGATCTCGGCGACAAAGAATCTGGTTCGCCGCGCCATTCAATATGCAGTTGATAACAACAAGAAAGTCGTGACGATTGTCCACAAAGGCAACATCATGAAATACACCGAAGGCGCGTTTCGCGATTGGGGTTATCAACTGGCGAAGGAAGAATTCCGCGATCAGATTGTCACCGAAGACGAATTGTGGAAAGACCACAACGGTCAAATGCCCGAAGGCAAAATTCTGGTCAACGACCGAATCGCCGACGCGATGTTCCAGCAGGTGCTGCTCAGACCGGATGAATATTCAGTCATCGCCACGCCGAATCTGAACGGCGATTACCTGTCGGACGCCTGCGCGGCGCAGGTTGGCGGCCTGGGATTGGCTCCCGGCGCTAACATCGGCGATGCGGCGGCTGTTTTTGAAGCAACGCATGGAACCGCGCCCAAATATGCCGACAAAGATGTCATCAATCCGGGTTCGGTCATGTTGTCCGGCGTGATGATGTTCGAACACATGGGTTGGCGCGAAGTCGCCGACCTGATCATTAACGCCATCGTCAAAACCATTGACCAGAAAAAAGTGACTTACGATCTGGAACGCCAGATGGAAGGCGCAACGAAGGTCAAAACTAGCGAATTCGCCACGGCGATTATCGAAAATATGTAAACACCTGGAAGCATGAAGTTCAGGCTAAAGCCCAATGGCGATAAGTTAATGGATTGAATTGCGGCATTAATCATTAGCCATCAGCCATTAGCAATTAACAGTCAGGGGCAAGTCTGGTCTACCTGACCATTAATGGTTGGTGGCTAATGGTTAATGGCTAATGACCTGAACCGTAGACCTTACTTATTGCTATTGGTCTGAATCCTGAACTTCATGCTCTTTCTGTGAAGGAGCATCATGGGTAGAAAGAAAATAACAGTCGTCGGCGCGGGCAACGTAGGCGCGACGACAGCTCATTGGCTGGTTTCAAAAGAACTCGGCGATGTCGTGCTGGTGGATATCATCGAAGGCATGCCACAAGGCAAGGCGCTGGATTTGGCTCAGGCCGGTCCGATTGAAGGTTACGACAGCCGTTTGGTCGGCACGAACGGTTACAAGGAAACAGCCAATTCGGACGTGGTGGTGATTACTTCGGGAATCGCGCGCAAACCAGGAATGAGCCGCGACGATTTGCTGAACACAAACGCTGGCATCGTCGCCAGCGTCACCGAAGAAATTGTCAAATACTCGCCGAACTGTATCATCATCGTCGTTTCAAATCCGCTGGACGCGATGACGCAAGTCGCCTGGAAAAAATCCGGTTTCCCGAAAAACCGCGTGCTGGGCATGGCGGGAATCCTGGATTCGGCTCGTATGCGTTGTTTTCTGGCCGAAGCGTTGAATGTTTCGGTCGAAAACGTGACGGCTTTCGTGTTGGGCGGACACGGCGACACGATGGTTCCGTTGCCGCGTTATTCAACATGCGCGGGAATTCCGATCACCGAATTGTTGCCCAAAGAAACGGTTGACCAGATTGTCACTCGCACGGCCAACGGCGGAGCGGAAATCGTCAGTTTGCTGAAAACCGGTTCGGCCTATTACGCGCCGTCTTCGGCGGCTGTCGAAATGGTCGAAGCCATCCTGAAAGACAAAAAGAAGATTTTGCCGTGCGCCGTTTATCTGGAAGGCGAATATGGCATCAACGGTCTGTTCGTCGGCGTGCCTGTCAAAATCGGCGCTGGCGGCGTCGAAGAAATCATTCAGATCAACCTGACCACCGAAGAGCGTGCCGCGCTGCAAAAATCAGCCGGAGCTGTTCAGGAACTGGTTGATAAGCTGAATCTGTAAAAGTGGGTTTGAAGCGGTTCAGGAAGTGTGTTAGCTTCACTGTCGGCTGCCGCAGCCTCGCTGAAGAAAAGCGAGATTGCGGCAGTCGTATTTTTTGAGTTTGGACGGGCCGGTTACGGCGCTGATCCTGAGTGAAAGGATTTATGTCTGTGAGCGAAGAAAAAGAATTAAGCGGAAAAGATAAAATTCTGGCTGAGCTGAAAACTCTAGAATACGAGCTGACCATTGAACTGCCCAAAGCGCTGCGCACGGCGGCTGCGATGGGCGATCTTTCTGAAAACTCCGAATACAAATATGCCCGCGAGCGGCAGGATTACGTCCGCGCTCGCGTCCGCCAATTGCAGGAGCAGTTGGCCAAATTGTCGAGCATTGACATCAGCCGTTTGCCGCACGATCGCGCTTCTTACGGCTCAACGCTGGTTTTGCGTGATCTGGATCGCGACGCAGAAGTCACATACCGGTTGGTGACTCCTGAAGAGTCTGATTTCGAAAAGGGATTGATTTCGACATCCTCTCCGATTGGCAAAAGCCTGCTGAACAAGGAAGAAGGCGACGAAGTGAAAGTTCAAACGCCCAATGGCACTCGTGTTTTTGAAATCATCAAACTGACGACGATTCACGATGAATAATTCGCGCAATCGGCGTCCCGGCTGACAAAAGTTGTAAAGCCGATTGTTACGATGCTAAACTCCACCCTTGTCTGAGCGGTTCTGGTTTTCAATCGTTTCAATCCGGACGGTTTCCCCTTTATCCTGTTGGTAGGAGGGCTTTGCGTTTGAGTTCCCGACTCGATTCGAGTCTTATCTTCAAGCGGTTGCTGAGAGTTGCGCTGCTGGCGTTGATCTTTTTGGCCAGCGCCTTTCTGGTAATGTATCTGTCATTGCGCGGGCGGTCGGTGGAAGTCCCAGAAATCACAGGTAAGTCGGAATCGGAGGCGGCAGAAATTCTCGACGATGCGGGACTGAGGATAAAAGTCACAGGCCATTCACCCAGTTCCAGGTTTGCGGCTGAGACCGTGAGCGATCAGTCTCCACCGCCTGGAACGTTGGTCAAGACAGGGCAATTGGTACGTGTCAGCATTAGCATGGGCGCACCGCCGCCTACGCCGACTCCAACACCAACTCCTAAACCGACCCCAAAACCGACTCCATCACCCGATGAAACTCCCACACCCGCGCCGACGCGTAAACCGTCGCCGACGCCGACTCCATCGAATGGAGCATAGTGGCATCGAAAGTGGGGTTGGAAGTTAATCAGCAAGATAGCTTTTCGATTCCGTTCTGAGCTTCGAGACTGTCGCCAGTTGTTCAATCTGATGGTCAAAATCGCGCCTTCAATTTTATCTGCAGACTTCACTCGGTTGGGCGAGCAGATAGCCGCAGTTGAAAACGCCGGTGCAGGCTATATTCATGTGGATGTCATGGACGGCCATTTCGTGCCGAATCTTACCGTCGGACCTTTCATCGTTGAATGGGTTCGTCGCGCCACCTCGCTGCCGATTGACGCGCATCTGATGATTGAAAACCCCGATGATTTCATCGGCGCTTTTGCAAAATCCGGCGCCAATATGATTTCGGTTCATCCGGAGGCGACCTATCATTTGCACAGGACGATCAATTACATTCGACAAGCCGGTTGTCAGGCCGGAGTCGTATTGAATCCGGCAACGCCGCTGACGACGATTGAAGAAGTCATCGAAGAAGTTGATTATGTATTATTGATGTCGGTCAATCCGGGGTTCGGCGGACAAAAATTTATTCCCGCATCGCTAGACAAGTTGCGCCGATTGCGCACAATGATCCAGACTCGCGGCTCACAAGCCCGAATCGAGATTGACGGCGGTATTGAAGTTGGTAATGCGGCGGCAGTAGTTTCAGCCGGAGCGGAAATTCTGGTGGCAGGGTCGGCAATTTTCGGCGATCCCGATCCGGCGAACGCCTTGCAGCGATTGCTTGGCGCGGCCTCGGCTCAGGTCAGCGATCGAGCGCTGGCTTAAAAGTTTTCATCAGCCCTGACTTGCGAGAAAGGGTTAAGTTAACAGGCTCACGACCGATGCGTGGGCTACTTCGCAGGAGTTGTCCTTATGAAATTCAAACCCCTAGCGCTTTTTATGATAGCTGCCTTGTCGCTTCTGGCTGCAGCGTGCGGCGGCAAAGACAAGGTCAAAAACGAGAATGCCGCGATTCCAGGACGCGACAAGGAATTGTATGAACAGGCCTCGAACAAGGCGGAAAAGAGCCGTTACGACGAAGCCCGGTTGCTTTATAACGTCGTGATCACGACCTATGCCGACAGCGAATATTTGCCTCTGGCCAAACTGGCCATCGCCGATTCCTTCTACCTTGAAGGCGGAACCAGCAACCTGGAACAGGCTATTGGCGGTTATAAGGACTTCGCTCAATATTTCCCGACGCATCCGAAAATCTGCGAAGTGAAACACAAGATCGCCCAGTCTTATATGCGACAGATGGGCGCTTACAACCGCGACGCGACCAACGCCAAGAAGGCCTATCAGCAGTTGCTGGCAGCCGAGCAAAGCTGCCAGAAATCTGACGCTCTGGTCATGATCCAGCGCGACAAGCAAGACGTTCAACAGGTTCTTGGCTTATATGAGATGTCCATCGCCAAGTTCTATATCAACAACCGCCAGGCATACAAAGCCGGTGAAAGCCGCCTGCGCGACATCATCAGCAACTACCCGCTTTTCAGCTATTACGACGAAACACTTTATCTGCTGGGAGTCTCATTGGTTGAACAGGAACAGCCTGAAGAAGCATCTGAATACTTCACCCGTCTGGTGCGTGATTATCCTAACAGCGAATTCTCCATCAAAGGCAAAGAGTATCTGGAAAAACTCGGCAAACCGATTCCAGTCCCGGCCAATGATAACCCCGCGCCTGAACGTCCGGGCTTTATGGGCAAGTTCGGATTGATTCTGGGGAAAAACGGACTGGACATATCGAAAGATGGAGTGCTGTTGAGCAAGAAGGGTGATGAAAAAGAAGACGTCAAAGATGAAACCCTGAAGAAACCATCAGAAACCAGCAACACGACAGGCACGCGGGCGATTCGCGCCAACACCCGTGGAATCATAGATCCCGCTACGTCAAGCCAGCCGGTGCGAACGGTCAATACTCCGGCCACGAATGGCTCGACCGCTTCGCCATCCGAAGCGACAGCCAAACCGGATGAAAGCAAGTCCGACGAAGCAGACAAGGATAAGAAAGACAAAAAGAAAAAAGAGAAGAAAGACAGCAAAAAGAAAAACGGGCTTTTCGGCATCTTCCGCTGAGCCTGATTTCAGATGCCGACTTCGACCCGAAACACAAGAACACGAAGAGCTTAGAAACTCTTCGTGTTTTTTGTTTCTTTGTGGTAAAAGTTCCTTACATGTAATGTCCTAATCTTGGTTCTCATCTCTCCGGAGGTTTTTTGTGGGTTACAAGATTCTGCTCGCTGACGACAGCGTCACGGTACAAAAAATTATTACTCTGACTTTTTCGGATGAAGGCGCGGATGTGTTGGCCGTCAACAACGGTGACGACGCCATTCATCGTTTGCAATATATGCGTCCGGCATTGGTGATGGCTGACGTTTCCATTCCGGGCAAAAACGGATACGAAATTTGCGAGTTTGTTAAAAACCACCCGGATATGAAAGACACTCCTGTGGTGTTGCTGGTTCCTGCGTTCGAACCGTTCGACGAAGAACGCGCCAGACGTATTGGTGCGGATCAGCATTTGACCAAACCCTTTCAATCCATACGAACGCTGATCACGACCGTCAAAAATCTGATCGAAGCCAATCCTCCAAAGTTCACAACCGGTTCGCTGAACAGCACTGGCTCACTGGCTCAAGCTGCCGAATCAGTCAAACCGCCTGCATCGGTTGAAAAAACCGAGCCGGAAGCCAAAGTTGAACAGGTCGTAACGGAGCCGGTCGCCGTTGAACATCAGGCTGTATTCGGCGATGCCCCGACGACTCAGCCCTTCTATCAGGAATCACCTGATGAAGCATCTTTGGAATCCGTAGAGGAAAATTTTTCGGCTGCGACCGAAGAAGCCGAGGACGTTCAAATGCCCGGCTCACCGGATGATGTTCAGTACGTTCAGATGCCTGACACTTTGATTGACTTCGAACCTGAACCTTTGACCAAGTCTGAATTTGATCAAATCACAGATGCAGTCACTCAGACCAATGTAAAAGCTTTAGGCGAAATGCAGGAGATTGCTCCGGAACCTGTCATAACCGAAGAATCCGCTGCGCCGTCACCTGTCGTTCAAAACCAGTTGAATGCCGATGCGGATCACGTCCTGGACCTGGATGACGTGCTGACCTGGCCGCCAACGCCGACTCCTGAACCGAGAATCGAATCGCCTCAAGTCCTGACTCCAGCGGCTCCCGGCTTCACGCCTTCAGCGACGGAAACTGCAATTCCTCAATCGGTCATTGACGAGATCGTTAACCGCGTTGTCGCGCAATTGTCCGAAAAACTGACTGTCAATCTGGCCGCTCACCTTGCTCCCGAAGTTGCAGAATTGGTCAAGAAACAAACTCAATCCGAACCTGCGGCTTCTCTGCCAATCAAACAATCTGACGATTCATTGCTGGATTTGGACTGACCCTCATCAACTATCTTTGGATTTGGGACGCTGAGTAATGCGCGGGCTGATCGCGCTCATTCTGTTGCTTTCAACTACTGTTTGACCGGCGGATGCCAGCCTTTGTATCGAAGTTTGACCGTCGCATCCGAAGACGTCAGCAACAACAGCCGTTTGTTGATGGGATTGATTCCGTTCGGATAGTAGGTTAGCTGATAGCGGTCGTTGCGAAGTTCATCGCAAATCTCCTTAACGGAATTTTTGACGTCTTCATCCATCTTGAAGATTTTTCCGCCAGTGCCCTCGGTCAAATGTTTAAGCGCTTCACCGGCTTTGGGGGCATCCCGGCGCAATGCTCCGCGCGTGCGGTCGCGAATTTGGATGGCGTAAACGGTGATGTTTTCGTTTTGCAGCTTGGTCAGGATTTCGTCGAATTTGATCTTGCTGTCGCGATCCAGCCCGTCTCCGACAATGACGATTATCCTCTTTGAAAACCCGACTTCGGGACGCAGCACGTCTTCCATCACGACGTTCAGAGCGTCAAATAAACGCGGAGTGTCGGTTTTGCGCAACAATTCCTTGGTGTTTTGAAGGTCTTTGGGATCGTCCGTGAAATCGGTGATGATCTCAGGCTTCAGGTCGTATCCGATGACCATGACCTTGTCGCCTTCGTAAATTTCCGGCGCGAAGGCGGCAGGCACTGCGGCCAATCTGCCGATGTCGGTTTGCAGTGTCAGCGAATTGTCCATCAGCACGACAATCCTGGCCGGAGTCGGATCAGGCACAAAAGCTTCAATCTCCTGCAACACGCTGCCGTCGAACAATTCCAGATCGCGTTTCGGAATTATTTTGTCCTGCTCTTCCTGCGTGCCACTGCCGGATAGCAAAGGCTTGGGTTTGTTCGGGTCTTCAACTCGCTGAGCAATGACATTGACCACGGTCGTCCGGCGTCCCGAAGTTGGATTGCGCCCGGATTGCGCCAACGCCGCTGAAATAACCGCCAAAGAAATGGACAAGGAGAGAACGACGCGCAAAGCGATTTGCCCCCGTGCCGAAAATAATGATTGGCGACGAAGGATTGAATCCTGATCATCGTATTTGAGCGTCCTGATTTCTCCTTGTCCTGACATTTCTACTTCCTCGAATTCGGATCAGTTGTCACACACGCCGGTCGCGCAAGCTCCGCCGGTTGAAGCGCAAGCCGCTGCCGCCGTCTCTTTCTTGTCGCTCTTATCAGTCTTTTCGCTCTTGTCGGCCTTGTCCGCCTTGCCGCGATTGGCGTAATCGCTGACGTACCAGCCGGAGCCTTTGAATTGAAAAGCGCTCTGCGAAAAGATTTTTTCCAATTTGCCTTTGCATTCGGGACATTTGCTGAGCGGCTTGTCGCTCATCTTCTGCATCACTTCCAAATGGTGACTGCATTTCTGACAAACGTACTCGTAAATTGGCATAACTATCTTTCTTCCTCCTTGATAGCTAATTGTTATGTTCAGATTTTACGGCGAAAATTTAGCACATTGATGTGGCTTTGTGCGAGTCCGAGCGGCTTGTCGCGCCGCAAAGGATTTGATAGAAGTTTCCCGTCCAAACCAACCGCTTTCAAATTCAAAACCCGGAGATTGTAATGAAGACACGATTGCTGGCCAGATTGTCCGTTTTTGCATTGACGCTTTCGATCATCACCTCAAGCCTGGCTCAGACGCCGACGTATCGCCCGACGGTTCGCGGCACTCGCGGAGTCGTTGCCGGAGGCCATCCGCTGGTTGCCGAAGCGGGAATGCGAATGCTGCATCGCGGAGGCAATGCGGTTGATGCTGGCGTAGCGGCGACGCTGGCCGGTTCGGTCATCGAATTTTCCCACTTTGCTTTCGGCGGCGAAGTTCCCGTGATCATCAAGATTGCCGGCAAGCCTCAAGTCGTGACGATCAACGGGCAAGGCCAGGCTCCGCAATTGGCAACAATCGAGTTTTTTGAAAAGCAACGCAAAGACACCAACCAACCGGCGTTGATTCCTTCGACCGGTCCGACGGCTGCGACAGTTCCGGGCGTGTTGGATGCGATGATCGTCGCTTTGCAAAATTACGGCACGATGAAGCTGGCCGACGTGTTGCAACCGGCGATTGAATTGGCCGACGGATTCCCGATTGACGAACTGCGCGTCCAGTACATCCGAAACACTCGCGGAGTTTTTGAGCAGTGGAAAGACACCGCAGACATCTTCTTGCCCGGCGGCAAAGTCCCCGAAGTCGGCGACATCTTCGTTCAGAAGAATCTGGCGAACACCTTGCGCGAGCTTGTTGCGGTTGAAAAGAAAAACGCTCGGCGTGGCCGAATGGCGGCGCTGGAAGCCGTCCGCGATTATTTCTATCGCGGCCCTCTGGCCAAACGATATTGCGACGCAATTGAAAAAGCAGGCGGATTGTTACGCGTCGGCGATATGGCCGCTTTCCGAGCCGACATTGACCAGCCAACCAAAGTCAGTTTTCACGGCTACGAAATTTACAAGGTCGGTTTCTGGTCGCAGGGTCCTGTCATGTTGCAGGCCTTGAACCTGCTGGAAAGTTACGACCTGAAAGCGATGGGGCACAATTCGCCGGATTACGTCCACACGCTGACCGAAGCCAACAAGCTGGCATTCGCCGATCGCGACCGTTATTACGGCGATCCCCGATTTGTGAAAGTTCCCGGCGCAGAACTGCTGTCAAAAGATTACGCCGAAGCGAGGCGTACGCTGATTGATCCGAAATCCGCATCGCAGGAACAACAACCGGGCGATCCTGTGAACAAAAAATCCATGGCGCGATTGGTCGGCATTGCCAATCCGGTTCCGGTGGAAATTCCCGAAGCAGAGCGCGCTCACGACACAACCTGCGTCAACGTGATTGACGCGGCGGGCAATGTTTTTTCGGCGACTCCAAGCGGCGCCTGGTTACCGAGCTTTGTTGCAGGTGACACGGGCATTCCGATTTCTTCGCGATTGCAAAGCGCGTTACTTCAACGCGGACATCCGAATGAACTCAAACCCGGCAAACGGCCTCGCATTACTTTGTCGCCGACGCTGGTGATGAAAGACGGCCAGCCATTCGCCGCTCTTTCAACTCCCGGCGGAGACAATCAGGATCAGGCGCTGTTGCAAGTCTTGTTCAACGTCATCGAATTCGGAATGAATCCTCAGGAATCAGTCGAAGCCGCGCGGTTTGAAACTCAGCATTTCGTCAGTTCTTTCGCCGACCACAAATTCAATCCCGGCAGTCTGACTGTCGAAAAGCGTATGGGCGAAGCATTGATCGAGGAAATGAAACGGCGCGGTCACAAGGTTCAGGTCAATCAGGATTTCGCGCCGACCGCCGCGCCGACGATTGTCACCTTCGATCCGAAAACGAAACTGATTCAGGCGGGCGCTGATGTCAGACGAGGCAGATACGCCATTGGCTGGTAATGGCGTTTTCATTTCTGCGAATTGTGCCAGGGATTGGCGCTGAACCAAATCAACGATTCAGCGCCAATTTTTCTGGATGTATCAGATGTATCAAAGGGTGAGGACGAATCCGTCAAACACACCAAGACTCCAGACACCTCGACCATAAGTTCCCACACGATACATGCTGCCGTCTGAAGCGATCCAGATGTCTGTGACGCTGACCAACGGCAGACCGTATCCCCAACGTTGGAATGTCAGCCCTTTGTTTTTGGAACGATAAAGCCCAAGATCGCTGCCGACATAAATCACGCCATTTTTAACCGGATCGGCTTTGATCACGTTGAACCGGACTCCGTCCGGAAGTCCACCCCAGCCAACCTGCAGCCATCCGGTTTGCGGATCGTTCGATGTCCAAATGCGCGACTTGTTGCCACTATGATTCCAGCCGTCGGAAATTGCATAGAATTGCAGGTCAGGCCCTATCGCAAGGTCTATCAATATACCGTCGGCATTGGGAACAGCGGCAGCCTTTGTCCAATTGGCTCCATAATTAAATGAATAATAGACCTCTCCGGTGTTTCCACCATTGATTATTATTGCCAGTGCGCCGGGAACTTTGGAACTGGCTACATTTCTGATGATATGGTTGACTGGCAATCCGGTAGTCCCTGTCGTGTGCCAGGAAAGTCCGAAATTGGCGCTACGGTATAACTTCCCGCTTGCGATGGCATACAGGCTATTGCCATTGGCGTCGTGCGGAGATTGTTCCCAGCGGTTGGGGGCCGCTCCCGGCAGGCCTATGGTCGAAGCTGGATCGTTGCTGCTGCCGCCGTCGTCGGATTGGTAAACTCCGCCATTGGTCGAAAACAACATCTTGTCGCTGTCGGTTTGCGAAAGCACGGCGAAATATCCGTCTCCGCCCTTGATCTTGTCGAACGCGCCGTTGTTCTGGCGGCGAATCATCACGCCGTTGTCCTGTAACGTAGCGACAACGATATTCGGATCATCTTTGGTTGCGGCAATGCCATGAACCAGATGAGTGATCAAACCGTCGTTGAGCGATGAACTCCAATTCAAACCGTTATTCGATGATTTGAAAATCCCGCCGTCGGTTCCGACAAACAAATCTCGATTTTCCGCAAATGCCGCACAGTGTATGTCCGCGTGAACATAATCGAAAAGCATGCTTTGTGGATTGTCGGAACTGACCAGATTGAAGGTGACGCCACCGTTGGAAGTTTTGATCAAACGTTTTTGACCGCCAAAATAAGCGACGAGCGGATTTGTCGGATGAGCTATGACCATCTGGTTGTAATCGCCCTGGCTGCCCAGAATCTTGTCAACGCTCTCGTTAAAATTAGTGTACTGCTTTGCCGCGATGTTCAACGGAGACCAGGTTTGACCGGCGTTGTTGGATTTGTAAATTTCCGCGTTCCCTGCCCGTTCAGCCAGCGCGTAAAGCACCTGCTGGGTTCCGGCGGCAATCGTGATTCGCCCCAGATCGTCGGGATAACCTGTGGCCTTCGTCCAGGTTTCGCCGTGATTGGTCGAGTAATAAATTCGTCCTTTGGCGCCAATCGCAAATCCATTCGTTACTTTGCTGCTCAAAACAAAGTTCGCGCCACCGGCCCAAGCCAGACTCCAAACCTCCTGTTCAACACCTCCCAATGACACCGGCTGATAAAACGCCCCTTCATCGGTTGAGCGGAAAAGCCCCTTGTCGGTTCCGGCCAGAATGATGTCGTTGTTGAAAATGTTGACCAGTATGGAGCGGATGGTTGTCGAATCGCCCAACAAGACCGGCTCCGACCAGTTATCACCGCCATCTGTGGTTTTCAGTATTCCCAAACCCGGCGCAGTTCCCAGCCCCAAAATACCAACGCGATGCGGATCGCCCAGTCCCAAATATAGTGTGTCTTCATCAAATGGATCCATCGCCAACGCGCCGCAACCCAGACTGCCGACCGATTCGGTTTTCGGCTTCCAGGTGCTGCCTCCGTTGGTCGTCTTCCACACTCCGCCACCGGCTGAAGCGACATAAATGACATTTGAATTGTCTGGATGAGTGACGATAGCAGACAATCGCCCGCTGTCGAAATAACTGGCGTTGCTGCTTTTTGGTCCCAGATTGCTCCAGAATTCCAACGGTCCTGCGCTCAAAGAAATTTTTGCCCCCGGCAGCAGATCGGCATTGATCTCGCGTTCACGAGCCGCAGCCGCCATCAGACTTTTGGCGTACTGGGCGTCATTGACCGGCTGCGGCCTTACCTCCGCAAGCTTGCGATGACGAGCCTCGCGCTCGCTTTCCTGACCTTGTGTGGTCTGTCGTTCCTGAGCTGAGACGGTCAGGCCTGGTATTCGATAAGCTGTCAGTAATGCGACTGTGGCGAGGAAACAAACTAAGGCTGATTTACAAGCACGCATGATCTCTCCTTCAATAATGACAGAGTGTGGATTGATGAACCGTCGGCCCATCCGATTTTCTTGTTCTTTATTAACTGCTCAATTATTGGTTGACGATCCGATCGAAGCCGCTTCAATGGCCGTTGATCAGACAAACCCCGTATCTGCTCAAGCCGAAAGCTCCGACCCCCGGATTGCCGTTGGCCGAGTTGCGAATCAGATGGACTTCCAGGAAGTAGGCTCTGACGTTCTGGTTGTTGGGAACGAATTCGAAGTTATTGAATTGACCGCAATTGCCTGTATTGCGTGTCTGATATTCGTTTGACGTAGGATAAAGATCGCTGTCGAAAACTATCCTTGTGTTGAGAGCCGGGTTCATCGGATTGGCCCCGAACTCGTATTCGCGCAGATAAACCACCACGCGCGCGTCAGCGCCATCATCGCGGTAATTGACGATCAGATTCGGCCAGGACAATGGCCCTGCCTGCGCAAACAAACCATCAACGGCTACTACGTTGTACCGTATGATTGACCGCGCGGGACCGGAAACCGAATTGCCGAAAGTAGCGAACGGCCCGCTGAAGGCGATTTCGCTCGCGTCGCTTTCATCAACCGTGCCGGTAGAAGCGACTGTCGTCCAAATCTTGTAAGCGTCCTGGGCCGAGGCCGTGCCAAACGAAACCGCCAGCAACAACAACGAACAACTCAAAAATCGGTTATGGAATGCAAAGCGTTTCAACGGATTTTTCATCTCAAACCCTCCTTCGATTGGCTGTTTTTGGTATCTACGTTTCAGTTTTGCGACATAGGTAGGATAATTCTGCCGGACGGTTTTGGCTGTGAAGCAACTCTCTACGTGGCTGTGAGGTGGGTCACAGGTCGTTTTTGCCAGACGTGACTGATTGAATCCCTGAACGTCCTCAAAACCTGGAACAGACTACTTCAGATCGGCGGCGATTTGGGTAGTGTCCTAAAGTTGTGTTGCTGGCAATCTGAAAATTTTCTCCCACAA
>CAYRQB010000001.1:0-89107 GCA_964426025.1 uncultured Heliomicrobium sp. | reverse complement strand
AGTTCTGACTTAGTCACGATTTTTAACTTACTTAGAGATCGCAGCCGTAATAACCTTCTCGAGAATATCGGAGTTACAGCCTATATCTTCATTATTTGTAGCTGCTCCCTTAAAAGGGCTTGCCTTTGATAACCGGAAATTGCCACTGTGTCGATCAACAATACCAACTTCTCCAAACGTTGAAGGAAAATGATTTCCGCCGGGGTAATTTGATCTCTGCCCACCAATCAAAACGTTATTTGAAAAAACAACCGAAGGAAAATACGTTTTCAAGGCCATATTCCCAATACCTACTCCATCGCCAATAACACCGTACTCGTTATGTAGCATAATGTTATTTGTAAACACAAAACCCGGACTGGGAGCGCCATGTGCCGTGATAACATTACCAGAATGAATCACCGTGTTATGGTCAACAACGACGTTTGGACAGTCCGAAATTTGAAGAAATACGCCATTCCTGCCCCATTGCCCGCCGCCTATATCATCAAACAGATTGTTTTTTATCTTGATGCGCTTAGCCTGTTCGCTGAGGTGCAAATTATCCCGGCCATGTATATTTACTCCGCCTGCGGAATGACGAACGACATTATTGGTAAAGGTGACATCCTCAACTAACGACCACGGCGCCGTTCCCTCGTCATTACGAGGCGTAAACAGAATGGCAAACCCGTTCTGCGCATCAACCCAGTTATTTTCAAATACATTGCTGTCAATCAACACTCGGCGCGCATTTTTCAGTTCAAACAGATTTTTAATTGACCATTGGATTTTAGCATAGTTGGGATCATTTTTCTTCCAATGCAACGGCTTGCGAAGATGGTTACGGCGGAACTCTATATCAGAGGGTGTCAATCCGGGAATTGAGGCATCAGCGCCGCCTAACATGAAATTTTCTCCTGCTCCTTCAAGATAGTTATTTACTATTTTGAATGGTCCTGGACCATTCCATCCACATATCGCCTGTGTATCAAATCCTACTCCGTGACATTCCGATATATAAGAATCAATTACTGCCGTTCGGCCACTGTTTAGAGCTATACCTCTTGACACGTCGCCTGTGGGGTTTCCGTGAATATAACAACGATCTATGATCAAATCCTGAGGTACAACGCTCACTTCAGTCTGAGCCTTGGAACTATCGCCTAACCTGACAATTCCATAATTGATTGTAACTCCTGATTTCACTCCCACCTCTATTCCAATCAGACGATAATTATGTGCGCCCGGCGCAGTCATCAATGCCGGGTCTGCATTCGGGCTTATTATTTTAGGCATCATACTAGAGAATTGCGGAGTGATTCTTGTACCTGGCGGCGGGAGTTTGGCGTCGGACGCCGAACTGCGAATAACAATCCATCCTTGACCGGATTTTGCCGGAAGCGTGAAGTTACCCATAAATGTAGCGCCTGCTTGCAGAGAAATAACATCGCCCGGACGCGCCGCTTTGAGCGCAGCTTGAAAATCGTCACCGGAATTGACGGTAATGTTTTTCCCGGTTGGCGCAATATATCCAGTATCCAGGAAGACGCGGGGTAATTCCGGATCAACAACATCATTTACAGTTAAGTGAACATTACTGCGCGCAACGCTGATCAAACCAGCGAGCAGAAGTACTGGAACACTGATTTTCAGTAACGAGCGAGAAATTACACGGCGGCGAATAATTCTAATCAACCAGACCAGCAATATCAGCATAATATTTGCCTCAGGCTACCAGCAAATACCCTGGTAGCTTGCCTCACTATTCTGTCCTTTCAATAATGCGGCAAGATCAATCACAGTATGTTTGCTATTAAGCTTCTTTACTATTTCGCGAAACTCTGCCGATTTCTTGCCAATAATGATAGCTTCTGAACGCTCCAAGACTTCATCCAATTCGGAAACCATCAATGACGAGATGTGCGGGATTTCGCGCTCAATGTATTGTTTATTGGCTCCAACCAGCTTCGCCAATTCAACATCACGATCGTATATGGTCAGCTTTATCCCTTTACCAATCAATGTTTCCACCAAAGCTACCATTGGGCTTTCACGTAAATCGTCAGTGCCCGTTTTGAAACTCAGCCCTAGCACGCCAACGGTTTTGCAACCTGTACGAAGCACCATTTCGACCGTGCGTTCAATTTGCAGACGGTTACTTGGCAAAATAGAGCTGAGTACCGGAGATTCAACATCAAGCTCCTTGGCTTTGTAATTAATAGCTCTGAGGTCTTTCGGCAGACAAGAACCTCCGAACGCAAACCCGGGCTTTAGGTAAGCCGAGGACAGATTCAGCTTTGCATCATTACAGAATATCTCCATCACTTTGTGACTATCGGCGCCTAGCTGTTTGCATAAATTGCCAATTTCATTTGCAAATGCAACTTTCAATGCGTGGAAACAGTTACAAGTATACTTAACCATCTCCGCCTCTTTTATTGCCACTGTTATCACTGGAGCATCCAAGTGCTCGTAAAGACGGGTCACTGCGGCAATGGCGGTTTTATCTTCAGATCCTATCAGCGTGAACGGTGGATTGTAAAAATCGTATATCGAAGTTCCTTCTCGCAAAAATTCCGGGTTAATCGCCACTCCAAAATCTTGTCCGGCACGCTTGCCTGAATGCTCTTCAAGTGTCGGTATTACAACCGTCTCAATGGTCCCGGGTAACATGGTGCTACGTATTACGACCGTGTGGTAATTCTGGCTTAGCTTCACAGCTTCGCCAATTTGTTGGCAGGCACGTTTAACATAAGTCAAGTCCAAGCTGCCATTGTGATTGCTAGGAGTGCCCACACAAATCAGCGAAATATCAGTAGCAATAATAGCTTCAGCGGTTTCTGTGGAAGCCTTCAGACGTTTTTCCGCCACTGCCCGGGTAATTATCTCCTCTATTTCGGGTTCGATAATCGGGCTATGGCCGTTGTTTATCATCTCCACCTTCAGCGAATTAACATCAACACCGATAACCTCGTGCCCAGCTTTAGCAAGACATGCAGCCGAAACACACCCAACATATCCCAATCCAATTACACCTATTTTCATTACCTGTCTCCTAAATATTGCGTTGTAACTTATTTCCGGTTTAATCCCAGAATACTCATGAAAAAGCTGGATAAAATAACTTGACACCCCAAAGTTATGGCAGTCCCCGAAGGAATAATCATACGTAGCACATTGCCCGGATCAAGCGGGCCAAAGGAATGCGCCCCCCACGAGCTAACAGCATAAATTGAACCTGCCAAACCGAAAGCTAAAAGCATGACGCCTGCTACAAGCCCAACTTCCAGCGTGATGTATCGGAAAAGCCTGTTCATAGCTGCATCTTCGGGAAGCAAGCCCTCGCTGATGGCAAAGATTTTTGTGAAGATGGCAAAGTTGACCGCCTGAAAACCAACAATAACTGCCAATGCGGCATAAAACAAAGTATGTACATCCAATGTAACATTGTTTATTACCTTTGGCCCGGTTAATAGCCAGGTTCCAACTACCACTCCAATCAACATCAGCAATCCGCCCGGATACAAGAAAAGCCAGCGGGGACTGTAAAGTAGTAAAAAACGCAGATGACGCCATCCATCACGCCAACTTCTTAAATGAGGCGGCCTGCTTCGTCCGTCAGGCGACAGTGTCGTCGGTACTTCGGCGATACGCATTTTATGCAGTGTCGCTCTGACAACCATTTCGCTGGCGAATTCCATTCCGGTCGTCTGCAGGTCCAGCGATAATATTGATGTTCGGTTAAAACCCCGCAGACCACAATGAAAATCGCCGCAAGGGCTGCGAAAAAGCACCTGTCCGATACCTGTAAGTACGGGATTACCTAAATATTTGTGAAGAGGTGGCATGGCCCCCTGTTTGATGCCTCCCTTAAACCGATTACCCATTACAAGATCGTATCCTTCGCGCAATTTTTCCAGGAAAGGTTTCAGAGTCCCAAAGTCATAGCTGTCATCAGCGTCACCCATTATTATGTATTCGCCACGCGCAGCCTTGATTCCGCCCATCAAAGCGCTGCCATAACCTTTTTCTTCCACAGGCACAACACGCGCGCCCATCCGTGTAGCTATAACTTGAGAACCATCCGTGCTGCCGTTATCGGCTATTATTACTTCCCCTTTAACACCGAGTTCCTCCAACGATCGCAAAGCTTTGGTAATACAAATCTCAAGGGTTTCCGCCTCATTCAAACACGGCATTACTATCGAAACCTCAAACGACAAGGGATCGCTTGCAAGTTTTGCAAGTGTTCCGTCTATTAGTTTCTGCCTGGCTTTTACGATCAATTTTTATCACCTCGCCTTTCCCTTTCAGCTATTACTTCTCCGTGCGTGTGTGGCTCGTTGTAACTAAAGAGGGGAATTCTTTTATCCGGTATACTTTGAATCCCGAATTTGAATAGACTTCCTCAAGGCTATCTTTATATACTTTGGCAAATTTTGTTAGTTGAGACTGTTCATATTCCTCAACACCATTTGGGCCGATTACCACATAATTCGCACGTATTTTTTGAAAATATTCCCACCAGTCCGAGTAAGCTTGAACATGTGACGGGTAGAAGGATGATCTCCGTCCGGTAAATAACGCCAGTGCCCGCGGCTTGGTGAAGATGATAACGTCATTCTCTTCGGTATTCGTCCTTATATAATCAAAGAACTCAGTCGTCTCACTGCTACCAATGCCGACTGCTATGGAGCCGTAATTAACCTTCGTATATTTACCTGCATAGCAAGCAAGGATAACAACAACCAGTGTGGCAAAGGCGTAACGTTGCCAGCGCTGTTTTCTGAAGAGAGTAGTAACGCCATGCAAAGCGTAAAAAACATAAAGCGGTATTACAGGAATCAGATAACGAACTCCTCCGTGCATTGGCGCAATAATTATCAAAGCAAAATATAGGAAAGTGAAAATTTCCAACAGGGATATTCTCTTTAACAATCTGGCTGCATACCCGATTAAAGCCAGAACAGAAATGATGGAAGTCAATGCAAGTCGCGCGTTCTTATAATATCCATTGTCCCATAACACAGTCAGCGATTTAGGGTAATCGGGAGCCTTATTGATCGTAAGTTGAAGCCAATTCATGAGGAAATTCGGGTCTTCTGCGCCGAATTGAGCAATGTAGCCACGATCGCTACGAAGCAGAACCGATTGCAAAATAATCAGGGTACAGGTTATGACTGCAATGCTGATGGCAAAAAGCGTTGGCCTTTTGTGCCTGATCAAATCATAAAGCAGTAGCGAGGGAACAAGCACCAAGCCCACGCTTCTTGTAGCATAGGAAAAATAGATTATGAAACTTATCAATAGTATGTAACCCAGCTTGGCCATACCCGCAGGCGATTTACGATAAGCCTGCTGAATAAAATAGATGCTTAGATACGCCAACCCCAGAAATGGCAGATCGGAAACTACTTGATCTTTCAAATCCCAGAAATAAGGGCTCAGCCCGAGCAGCGCAACCAATGCTACTTGTAAATTGGATGGCAATTCTCGACGAGTAATCAAATAGGTTGTGTAAAGCGAAAAGAGGAAAATCAGGATGATCTCTGCTTTCATAGCAGTAAGGCTCATCCCAAAAAGCATATAGATCGGCGCAAGTAATAACGGGTAACCAGGCGGATATGCGTCCGGGCCGACATATGGCGGAAGATGCAGGTAGCTGGTTGCCCAATAATTGTTTCCCTGCGCTATATTTTTAGCATGCTGGATATACAGACTGAAATCATCTCCCCAGTCGTGGCCTGATCTTATGGTAGCAAAATAAAATATTCCTATAGCTAAAATTGTCAGGTAAACCAGCGCTTTGGATTTTTTATCAACTTCTGCCGAAGCATTCTCTGAAGCTATATTGGTTCCATCCGATGGCGATTCTGTCAACCAGGCTTTGACGCTGGCACGCACAGAATGATTATTTGAATCGCCAACGGATAATTCCAGTTTTGTTTCTTTAACAGCCATCAATTCCAGCCAGGTCCTTTCTGATAAAGCAGGTTACTCCGAAAATAATAAGTTATACTTCAGCGGTTGTTCGTAAAACATTGGCCTCACCGGATTGCCTGGACTCCGGCACGCGTGTTTCTCTGGCTCGCTGACAGAATTCAGAAAACCGCGCGGCAACCCGGTCCCAGCCAAATTTGGTTCTGACAGTTGCGGCGGAACGTTGCCCCAATTCCCAGGCAAACGCCTCATCTGTCAGCACGCGAACAACCGCATCGGCAAAAGCATTCGGCGTGTCGGCAATCAGCAACTCTTCGCCGTCTCGCACCGGCAAACCTTCGGCTCCGACGGTGGTCGAAACTATCGGTTTTTCCATCGCCATCGCTTCATAAATCTTCAATCGCGTGCCTCCGCCAATACGGATTGGCACAATGTAAGCGGCGGCGCTGTCCATGTATGGCCTGACATCCTCGACGCGTCCGGTTACTGTTATGGCTGTGTCTCGGCGGCTTAGCTCAATTAACTCGCGACTTGGATTTCGTCCCACCACTGTCAACGTGACGTTTGGAACTCTGGCGCGAACAATCGGCAGAATTTGCTCGCAGAAGTAACGAATCGCGTCCACATTCGGAATCCAGTCCATCGAGCCTGTAAAAACCAGGCGTGTGGGTTTCTTGTAAGCTTCCGGATTCGGGCGGAAAAATTCCGTATCAACTCCTGTCGGAACATCGGCGACGGATTGTATGCCGTAATCACATTCGAGCATTTCCTTATCTTCGCGTGAAACGGCTATTACCTGATCATAACGCTGGCATTCGGCTAGTTCGAAGGCTTGCATCTTGCGCCACTGGTTATACAGGTAAAATCGTTTGATCGGATTGGACTGAGTTTCGTAATGCCTGCGCCAGATCATCGCTTCGACATTGTGCTGAAATAACACAGTGGCGCACGAAAGATAATCAGGAACGTTGACGCTCGGAGTCAGAAAATCGCAAACGACAACATCAGGCGATTCATTCTCAACCGTCGTCGCAATACGTCTGCGCATTTCCGGCGATTCATATTTCTTGACTGCGTAAGGCAGCGGCGAAAGCAGATTGAAAAGCAATTCGACATAAAAACCCGGCGAGAACTTCGCTCTTGTCTGATGCGGCACGCAAAGCAATTCGTGGCAGTATTCATTGGCGCGTTCGTATGCGTCGGACGAAGCTGCGCCGTCGTCCAGCGTCAAATAGGTAATATGATGCTCGCGTTTAAGCTGCTTCAGCATCTCGTAGGTGCGAATCTTTCCACCTTTGTCTACCGGATGTAGCAGTTCTGTTTTGATCCAAAGTATTTTCAATGATCTCTCCAGACTAGGCGGAGGCGAATGCAAACTGCCTGGCTCGTTTCTCCGTTTTGGTTATTTGTTGATCTTCACCATCAAAGAAGCGGCGTTGCCAAATCTCGAAATTGATCAGCATCCACAATCGCTCAGAATGGTTTTCACCCGCTTGATGCCGCGCCGCCAAATTGCGCGCAAATTCCGGATCGAAAATACCGCGCTCAATCGCTCTGGAACCTAAAACATATTCGTCAACCAGATGACGGAAAGGTCCTCTCAACCAGGCGCCGACCGGAACCGGAAATCCCATCTTTTTGCGAGTGAGAATTTCTTCGGGCAATTTGCCCTTCATCGCCCGCCGCAAAATGTATTTCGTCTGCCATCCTCTGAGCTTCATTCTTTCAGGCAAGCGAGCGGCAAATTCCACCAGCTTGTGATCCAGAAAAGGCACACGGCTTTCGATGGAAGCGGCCATGCTCATTTGATCCTGCTTCATCAACAGTTCGTGAAGATAAGTTTTCATATCCGCCGCCAGCAATTGATCGAGCATCGTTTCAGCATCGGATTGGCGAATGTAATCCAGCGTCGTCCGGTACGGATCGGCTGATCCCATTCTGTCCAGCGTTTCGGCGGAAAAAAGCTTTCCCTGTCTGGCGCGCGAAAACACAGAGAAGTTGTCGAAGTAAATGCTTTCGACATCCGGCGGCAGACAAAGAAAAGTCCGAGCCAGTTTTTGCCGTCCTGGCAAATGACCGTTACCGGCTTCGATCAATCGCCTGGCCAACCCGCGTAACGAAGCCGGAACAAACCTGTTGTAAGCGCGCCCAAACGCCAGGTTGTAAATCGTCTTGCGATATTTGTCGTAACCGGCCAGAAGTTCGTCGCTGCCTTCGCCGGTCAACACCACCTTGACGTGTTCGACGGCAAGTTTTGAAACGAAGTAAAGCGGCACGCTGGAAGGATGCGCTATCGGTTCGTCTTCCTGATAAACCAGACCGGGCAGCGAATTGAAAAACTGTTCGGGGCTGACAACTATTTCGTGATGATCTGTGTTGAACTCGCGCGCGACCATCCTGGCGTATTCCAACTCGTTCGCTTCGCGTTCATTGAAAGCCACTGAAAAGGTCTTGATCGGGTCTGAAACCAGCTTGCTCATGGCTCCGGCAATCGCGCTGGAATCAATTCCGCCAGAAAGGAACATCCCCAACGGAACGTCTGCCATCAGGCGCAATCGAACCGATTCGTTGAAAAGCTCGCTGAACTGTTCGACGTATTCGTTGTCAGTCAGGCTTTCTTCCGATTTGGCGAAGCTGACATCCCAATACTTTTCAATCTCGACTTTTCCGTTTCGCCAAACCAGCGTGTGACCGGGCAACAATCGTTTGACACCTCTGAACAGTGTGTCTTCGCCCGACGTGTAACGGTTGGCGGCAAAATCAGCCATCGCGCCGTAATTCAGCTCGGGCGCAACCGCTCTCGCTTCCAGCAAGGCTTTGATTTCAGACGCGAAATAAAGAACGCCGTCGTCTGACAACGTGTAATAAACCGGCTTGATTCCCAATCGGTCGCGGACTAACAGAAGCCTCTTTTGATTGGCGTCCCAAATGGCAAAGGCGAACATGCCCCGCAAATGTTCGACTGCCTTCGTCCCGAATTCTTCGTAAAGGTGAACGATCGTTTCGGTGTCGCAAACGCTGCGATAACCATGGCCGCGCTCTTCCAGCATCGAACGGTAATCTTTGTGATTGTAAATTTCTCCGTTGAAGACGATCTGAATGCTTCCGTCTTCGTTGGTCATCGGTTGATGTCCGCCGCCCAAATCCACAATCGAAAGACGCCTGTGTCCCAAACCGACTTTGCCGTCATTGAACACGCCCGCGTCGTCAGGACCGCGATGCGTCAGCGTGTCGCGCATGCGAACCAGCACGGCTTCTTCAACCCGACGATCTACATTTGTTGGTATGGCTACGCCACAGATTCCACACATTGATTAACTGCCTCTTTGTTCGACACCGATTCAAACCGCGCCCAATTGCGCCATTGTCATTCGCCAACCTTCACCTTCGTTTTCAAACGATACGCTGCGCGTTTTGCGATCAAGAAGGAAACCGTTTCCATTGACGATGATTCTGCCGACCGGAGCGCGCAGCTTCAGATCGAACTGTTTTGTCCCGTACAACGAAATCTCCAGCCAATCTTTCCTGAACTCGAACACGCAATATCGCAGCACTACCTGGGAAACAAATAACAACCGCCCGTCTACTTCGATTGCGCGTCCGCGCAACAAACCTGCGCTGATGGCGCTGCCGTTGACCAACCGCGCCCAGGCCATCGAACCGGAAGCTGAAACAGAATCGCTTCTCAACTGACTGGCCTGATCTCCCAACAGTATTACGTCACGCGATTGACCGGTTTGTATGCCGAAACAACCTTCGCCGCGTTCGGACACGACCAGCCGACCGATGTTGATTTCCTGTCCGTCGGCTTTCGGCACAAAGATGACGCCGAATTCCTGCGCTCCGATTCCTTCGGCAGACAATGTTGCTGATGGCGCTGATTCGCGCCGTCCGTAACAACGCGAAATCCAGTCGTCGTTGATTTGAGCCTGCAATTCCGCCGAACCGAAAGCGGCGATTGTCAAATTGCCTCCGCCGGGCTTTATCACTTCAATCTGGTTGCCGTTCAACTCCGCTTTGCATTCCGGCGGAAAGTGATAATGCATCGCGTAACTGTGTTTGGCTCGCGCCGCGAATTTGTCGCGAACAATCAGGTATGGCGGCAACTGCGATTCAACGCTGGATTTCATGAACATGACCGATCTGGTGTGTTTCACCGGATCAGTCAGCCGCCTGTAACCATCGTGCGATCCTTCGAAGTAGGCGAAGTTATCAGCCGTGATAAATTCAATGGGACGACATTCGGCAATGTGATTCCAGGAAAATGCTCCCGACGAAACAGACTGTGGTTGATTATCAACAACCACAGTGTTGTGCGCCGCTGTGCCGCGAAACCTGTCGCGCAATTCGGCATCGCCCGTGTAAGTGAAGGTGCCGGAATCAGTCAGCCAGTGATTTCCCAGCGCGGAAAATTCCAACGACAAAGCGTCAGCGTGCGCGTGTCCGCATCCGAGCGAACCGTGCGGCCCGCAATCCATCAACAGATAACCGGATTCGGGCGACCAACCGTCTCGAAACACAAAGTAACCGCTTTCGACAAAGGCGCGAGTTTGTTTGTTCGGCAATTCGGCCTTGATCTTGTCGAAGCTGGCCAGGCCTTCCGGTCCCAACAACCACAGCGTTTCAATCGCCGCTTCGCCCGCGACGAATTTCCAATCGCCTCTGCCGATCAAGGCTGCGCCCGTCGCCAGCGTGTCGCGAAAATCATCCGCTCGCCGTTCGCCCAGCATCAACAACCGGCCTCCGTCATCGTCGCCAAGCAAAGGCGATGTTCCGTCTGGCCGCGTGATCCACATCAAATAATCCAGCATCGAAATCAGTTTGTGTTCGATCTCCGACGGCAACTTCATTCGCGCCGTTCGCGCCAGCGTCAACAGATGCGAATAAAAATCCGCCGTGTAACGGTGGTAATAAGTCGCCTGCTCGAAATAAACTCCGTCGCCGCGAATCTGTTTGAACAATTGATCGTGCAGAATCTTCAGCCCCGCGTTACGCCAGCTTTCCGCGCGACGAAATTCCGGCAATGCCATTCCCAGATAAAACAAACCTAGCGCTTCGCCGGTCAAATGCGTGTTCGGGCTGAAATAATGCGACAGATACTTTTCTATGTGACGACCGTGGGCCAACAAATATTTCAGCATCCTGGCGACAAACGCTGGTGTCAGTCGGTCTGAGCCGGAAAACAAATGCAGCGCCCACAACCAGGAAATCGTGCGAAACGCGACTTCCAGACTGCTCGCCCAATTGATTCCCTTGCCGGGCGGATTCGCATCCATCCAGGAAGTCAGCAATTCGACGAAGCGTTCGGCGTATCGTTCGTCAGCCGTCATCCAATAAGCCTGTCCCAGCGTGACAAAGAACTGATGCCGGTTCAATTCCCAGGTGATTTTCTTGTCACCGGCGATTTGCGGATCGAGAAAATCTATCCGGCTCCAATGCGCGAGCGGCGTTCGTTTGCCCGAAATCGGTTCCAGATGCCAGTCAACCGGATTGCCGAAATCCAGACCGGCATAACCGAGCAGATCGAATTTACCGTCCAGCACGCGGTCGGCGCGTTCAATCAGCTTCCGACGTTGATCGGCAAAGCGCCGTTCCATCTGCGCGCAAACTTCCGAACGATGCGCGAAAACCGGAAAGAAGGATTGCGCTCCGGCTGTGTTGATGCGTTTGATGATCAGCGCGACCGTTCCCTGCTCCGAACCATTTCGCGAAGCGGGAAGAATCGAACGAAGCAAATTTACTTTGTTGATTTCCGCCAGTCCGAACAATCGTTCGCGCAAGGCGGAAAGTTCCTGGCCGCCGCGAACGCAAACCTCGTCCAGGCTTTTGCCGCGCAGCTTGCTAAATTTAGAAATACCTGTTGACGTCATCCACCAATAACCTTTCTCCCACGCCGACGTAACAAGAAATTAACGGGACACATTTGCGGACAGCACCTTATCCGTAGGGCTTTCTTTATCATCCGAAGCGGCGAGCGCCGATTCCAGATCAATCGCTAAAACAGTTTGCGCGCTGGCCGATTCCAGCATGCGCAGACATCCGATGGTCGCGCGCGCTCCATCGCGAACATCAATCGCGGGAGCTTTGCCCTGTCGAATGCCGGTCAGGAAAGTTTCCAACTGAGCGCCGTAACCTTTTTCCGCCCACCAGCGCGTACTTTCGCGCGTAATTCCTGTCTTCACCTGCAACCGTTTGAAGTCTTCGACGACGACGCCTGCGCCTTGCATAAAAACTTCCACGCGTTCGCCCGCCGAAGCTTTGCTGCCAACCGTGCAGTAAGTCAGGTTGGCAATCGAACCATCTGCGAAATGAAAACTGGCGGTCAGATTGTTTTCGCCAATCGGGTCTTGTTTGCCGGTCGGCAAACTGAATGCCGAAACGCGAATCGGTTCAGCGTCCAGCAACCAGTACATCAAATCAATGAAGTGACAGGCTTCGCCCAGAATCGCTCCGCCCTGCGACGGATCGGCCATCCAGTAAGCGCCGGAAATCCCTGGCGAATTGATGCGGCAATTGATGACCGCCGGGCCTGTTCGTTTGTCCAGTTGCCGTTTCTGTTCCAGATAATAAGGAGCGAAACGGCGATTGAATCCGACCATCAATTGTTTGCCGGTCTCTTCAACCGTGCGGGCAAGCTGCCGACATTCTTCTTCGGTCAAAGCCATCGGCTTTTCCACAAAGACGTGTTTGCCCGCTCGCAACGCGGCCAATGCCTGCGGCGCGTGATGTTCGTTGCGACTGACGATCATCACCACGTCAAGGTCAGGATCGGCGAGCATCTCTTCGTAATCGGAACAGCAATACTTCGCGCCGAAACGATTGGCGTAAGTTTTGCCGCGCGCTCCGCTTGTTGAACAAACCGCGTGAAGATTGACGCCGGAGATTTTTTTCAGGTTTGGCAAATGCGCCCAGCGAGCCAGATTCCCCGCCCCGATCAAACCGACTCGCAAATCGGCTTTGGCGGTTTGACCGTTGTCATTCGCAGTGAAAACTTTCCGCTTAGGTTTGAATTCAGCAACCGGATCGTCATCGGCAGCCGCAGGGTAATTCAAAACAACGGCCAGCGAATTCGTGGCCGGGTTCATGATTGTCTGATAGGCCTCCGCCGCTTCTTCCAGTTTGTAACTGTGCGTGATCAGCGGTTGAACCCGGACGCGTCCCTGAGCCACCAGTCGCAGAAACTCATCCATGTTTCGTTGCTCAGTCCAGCGCACGTATGAAATCGGATAATCAATTCCCTTCTTTTCATAAAGCGGGTCGTAACTGCCCGGTCCGTAAGCGCGCGACATGAAAACCTGAATTTCTTTCATGTACATTTCGTACCACGGCAATTCGACTTCAACCGCGCCGACGATGACCATTCGCCCGCGGTCGCGGCAGATGCGCAAAGCCTGTTGGCACGGAGCCGCGCTCTTTGCCGCTGCGGCGACAATCACGCAATCAACGCCTCTGCCGTTGGTCAAATCGTTGACGGCTTCAACCACCGATCCGCCTGCAATGCCGTAATCGGCTCCCAACTGTTTGGCCAATTCGACGCGTTCTGCAATCAAATCCAGGGCGATGACGACTCCGCCCTGCAAACGAACGAGTTGAGAAACCAGTTGCCCGACCAAACCTACGCCGATGACCGCTACGACATCGCCGACTCCGATCTGCGAAACGCGAACGGCGTTCAGCGCGATGCTTCCCAGCGTCGTGAAGCAGGCATGTTCGAAAGGAACGACTTCAGGAACTTTCGCCACCAGATTGCGCCCGGCCAGAATCGCTTCTCCGTGACCGGTTCCTTCGCCGCCGTAAGCCACGCGGTCGCCGATTTCCAGATCGGTGACGGTCGGATGTTTATCCACAATCACGCCCGCGCCCGAATATCCGAGCGCGACCAGATCGCTGAATTTGGCTTTGACTTCGGCGACTGTTCGCACGGGGCTGGTGGCCATCATCACATCCCAGATTTTTTTCAAATGAGACGGATTTTCTGCGACTTCCTTCAACACGCCTTCCTGATGAATGCTGGCCGTTTCAGTTCCGCTGCTGATCAACGAAGCCAGTGGCCGAATCAAAACGTGATGCGGAACCAACGCCGGGTCCGGCACTTCATCAACGACAATATCCTTGAATCCTTTTCGTAGAACCTGTTTCATTCAGTGAACCTTCCCTATTTACCTTTCCATTCCGTGCAATCGCTATCCGTCAACTTCCACGCGGGCGTTTCCCTCCACAGTCCGTATCTGGGCGGACGCCGAAGCGGATGTGTCGGCCAGTTCGCGATACAGCCCGACCCATTTGTCGCGAACTTCTTCCCATGTCCATTGGCGACTGGCTTCGCGCGCTTTGCATGCAATCTTTGAAGCCAGTTCCTGATCTTCCAGCAATCGAAACACTGCTGCGGCCATCGCTTCGTGATCGTCGCAGGGAATCATCAAAGCGGTTTCTTCGTGATCAACAATGTAGGGGATGCCTCCGGCATCGGTCGTCACAACCAGCAAACCGGCGGCAAAACTTTCAGTGATCGAACCGGGCATGTTGTCCAGGTTCGTCGCCGTCAAATAAATGTCCGCCGAATCGTAAAGCTCCGGCATCTTTTCGAATGGTACTCGACCGATGAATTCGGCATCGCGCAATTTCAAATCGCGAGCCAATTGCTCCAGCTCAGGTCGCATCCAACCATCGGCGGCGATTGTCAGTCGGGCTTCGGGATAACGTTGCTGGATCAACGCAAAAGCGCGCAGCACGCAGCCGACGTTGTAAAGCGGTTCCAGCAAACGGCTGGTCAAAAAGACCGGGCGAACCGGACGACGCTCTCGAAAAGTGAAAACATCCAGTTCGATGATGTCGAAGATCGCCTGCGATTTCAGCCCGAAGCGCGCGAAAACATCAACCAGGTAACCCGACGGAACGACGATCACATCAGCCCAGCGAATTGTGGGAATGGCCGTTCGCCAATTCGACAAATGGTCTTCGGCTTCGCCGCTCCGATAATTCAAAATGACTTTCTTGCCGTACAGCTTGCCGATCAGCAAAGCCGGCGCAACCGACAACAAGTACGAATAATAAGACGCTGAAAAGACGTGAATGACATCGTATCTGCCCAATCGCAGCAGCAGCATCGCCCAGTAAAGCAAGGTCGTGACCACAGTCCGCACGTATTTTATCTTTTGCAGGTTTCTGAAAATGCCTGGCAATCGGGGATTGTGAGGAATGAAGTCGAATTCCAGCGAAGGCTCTTCGCGCAATCCGTCCATCAAGCGGACGGCTTGCCTGGATTGACCTCCCAGAATATCGAGCGAGGGAGCGACGATGACCAATCGGATTGGTCTTTGATTGTCAGTTTGCGTTTGCATCTTTCTGTCATATTCGGCGGGGCGTGTGTTCTGCTTTTTTGTTCGTGATAATCGCTTTTTCAACTACCTTAACCTCCATACACCATTCATTCGGACACCTTTCCATCAAAAGTTTTTCTTTGACCTTACAACAGTGGCGCTCGCTTAGGCTCGCGTACAGCATCGTGTTCCAAACCTGCGTGATCGGCATTAGTCAGCAACCGCCCGTATAAACCTTCCGTCCGCTCAAGCTGAGCCTGACAGGAGAAGTTGTTTTCGACCACTCGTCGTCCGCGCTCGCCCATTTTCCGCGCTCGCTCAGGATCGCTGAGCAGTGCAATCAGCCGTTCCGCCATCGCACGGTCGTCCCCGCTTGCAACCAGATAACCGGTTTCCGCTTCGATAACCGTTTCGCGCGCTCCGCCAACATCCGTGGCGACAACAGGCTTTCCAGCCGCCATGTATTCCAGCAGCGAATTGGAAAAGCCTTCGGCCTTTGAACTGAGCGCGCAAATTTCAGAGACGGACAAAAGCTCCGCCACTTTCTCGCATCGCCCCGTGAAGAAAACGTCTTTCGCCAATCCAAGCGCTGCCGCCATATCGCGAAGCTCCCGTGTCAATTCTCCTTCACCGGCCAGCACGAAAGCCGCGTCCGAAACTGCGGCGCGAACTTGTTGGGCGGCTCGCAGAAACATCGGATGATTCTTCACCGGATGCCGCAAATTGGCGACGATGGTGACGAAGCGCTTTCCTTCAGGCAGTCCGAACATGGAAAGAATCTCTTCTCGCTTCAGGTTTGCCGACAAAGAGATTCTGGCCAAATCCAATCCATTATGGACGACCTGAATTTTCTTCTCTCTGACGCCTTCGATAACAAGTTGATCGCGGACGGCTTCGGCGTTGGCAACAATCGCATGTGCCAAACGGTAAGCGAACCTTTCGATCTTCTTTTGAGCGCCGCTTCTCATTCCCAAAGTTTCGCGACGCGAGGCAATGCGAACCGGCACTTGCGCCAAAGTCGCTGCGGCCATACCGAAAACGTTGGTGTAAAAGTCATGCGTATGCACGACATCAATTCGCCGTTCGCGCAACAAATGCGTCAGGCGGCGAAGCTGGACGAGCGCATTGCGGTCATAAAAACTGGTGAGGCGGAATTCCGGGATCTCCCCCAGACCCAGACCTTCCACCTCACCCCGCAACACGCCGCCCCCATCTAGACACGCGACGTGCATGCGATATTGGCCGCTGTCATGCAGCAAACGTATCAACTGAACGGCCTGTCGTTCAGTGCCTCCCTGATGAAAGCTGTCTATCATATGGAGTATGTTTTGCTTCACAGGCATAAAACCTCTTCGAGTTCAAAGAACTATTTAAGCTCTCTGTTCCGCCAATCTGATGTCGGCGGCAATTTCCTTTTGACGATTTCGCGCCGTCGCTGCAGCGTCGCGCCATCCGACCGGATGAATGACTTGCGCGTTTTCGCTTCGCTCAGCCAGCGCGTCATCAGCCGCTCCTGTTCCCAGATCGCCCGTCAACATCACCGCTTTCGGATTGAAGGAAGTGATCGGCCAGCGGAAATCGCCGAAAGCTTCGCGAACGACGGAAATCTTTGCCGGGTCATAACCGAGCAATCTGGCTCCGACCCAATCCATCGCGGCGGCATTGGCTCCGCCTAAAATCAAACCCAGCGGCAAAGGTTGCGGCGAAAGCGGCCCGTCTCCCTGACCGGCCACAACTCCGTCAACAATATGTATGACACGCCGCTGCGGCGTGTCGGCCAGGGTTCCATCCGCGCGGCCATACAGAAGAATGCGATTCAAATCCAAAGTCATTCGCCAAACCGTGTCGTTGCCCGACCACGAGCCTTCAACTCCGATTTTGTCGCCCGTCAATCGCCGCGCCCGGTCGAGTTGCAAAGACAAACCGTTCCAAACGCGCGTCGCGGCAAGCGACGAAGAAGTGTTCTGACGGTCGAGCGTGTACTCCAAAGCTCTGTTGATCAGACTGTCGCCCGGATAACAATCGCCGCCGGTCTGCGAACCGCCGAGTCTGTGATGCGGCAAATATTCCTTGTTGCCGTTGATCCCAACCAGATTTTTCAGCGCGGAAGTAATACCGGCCTTCTTGTGCGTTTTCAGCTTAGGCAGATTGATGACGACATCGGCTTCGATCACGTCTCTGGCAATCAGGTAACAATGACGACCGCTGGCGTGAGTTTTCGCCAGCGTCCGCCAGTCGTAACAGGTGATACGAAAACTGTCGTTTTCATCAGTCACAGGTTCCAGCAAACTGTCCGCGCCAAGATCGAACAAAACGTAACGATCTTCCGGCTTCAGATTTTCGGTCGCGCGACGAACGCCGTTATCGAATGTGCAGGTCGTGCGGCGAAAATCAAAAATGCCTTTGAACCGCGAATCGCGTTCGGCCAATGCCTTTGACCATTCGTCCAATCCCGTCAGCTTCATCAACCGGTCGAAATCGCAGCCCTGTATCGGCGCGTCTCCAATCAAAAGCTGCGAAGGATTCGCTTTCAAAGCGGCTTCGGCCACCGCGCGAATCAACGATGGATGCGTCACCACAGCGTCCAAACCCCACGGCCCCTGATTTTCGTGCAAAACCAGATTGGGTTTGATCAGCACTTTCGCGCCCGATGGGATGACTTCTCCCAATGCTCCGCGCTGATCATTCGACCAATTCAATTCGTCGGCCAACCGCCGCAATGCGATGGCGATTTCGTCGCGGCTGGATTCATCGTTTGACGTTGCCGCCGATGGTGACTTCTGCAAATCCGATTGCGCGTAGCCAGCCGATGGAAGCGACATCGCCGCCACACGCGGATCAAAACAACCGGCTGTCATTGATTCAGTCATCTATTTACCCCGGACAAATGTTTCACTTCGCTCAACACAGGTCGCCATTTGTTCGCTTTGGTTCGGGGAATCCGATCAACCAGAACCAGCGAAATCGGAATACCCGGCAGGTTGTCATTCACAGTAGAAAGAATGTCCTGCCTGCTTTTTTCATCGAATCCATTTTTGGGAACGATGCTCAGTTCGACCGAATAATCAGATCGCTGATGAAACATGAATTCCCGCACGGGCTGATCTTTCATCAGGTGCGGCAACAGAATCGCGATAACAAACCGCCCGTCCGGCAACCAAACCCGTTCAGTCTCGCGCCCCAACACTTCGTGCAGCGATAAAGTCGGATGCCCGGGTTTGCTTCCGGCTGGAAATCGTCCCAGATCGCCAATGCGGTAACGAAGCATCGGCATTCCGTCGGCGTGCAGCTTGGTGATGAGAATCGGAGAATCCGATTCCTCGGTTTCCGGCTCCAGCAGTATGTTTGACCAGTCAATCTGGTAATCCAGCGTGCGCGATGGTTGTAACTGAAAACCGACATAACCTGCGTCGCGACTGCCATAACGTTCATGCACAGGTCGGCGAAAAACTTTCTCAATCACCTCTCTGTGATGCGGCAGCAATTTTTCCGCGCCGGTTTCAAAACATTGAGTCGGGTAATTCGGTTGAATACCTTTTTCATCAAGGTATTCGGCAAAATAACCAATTGCGCTGGCGTAAGCGTTTATTCGCGCCGGTCTCCATCGTTCAAATTCTTTGTGGTATTGCTCGAAAACTTCCGGCGATTGCCTGAAACAATCGAACCAACGCGTGTTATGAGCGAAATTGTAAAACCGTTCGCGCAAACTGTCGTTCGCGACCGGATCAAGGTGATGCCCCCAATAATTCGCTGCGGGCATCCCGGCAGGCGCTCCGATCAGTTCCAGAAAATGCTCTTTGGCGGCATCGCGCCATCCGCGTTCTTCCGGCCCCAACCAGATCGTCGTCGGCTCGCCGGTTGAACCGCCGGTCGCATCCCGTTGCAGTTGGCGCGGATCAACAAAGCAGGAAACAATGTCTTTTCCTGCCAGTCGTATGTCTTCGCGTTCCAATACTGGCAAGCGTGCATAATCATCGAAGCTGAAATCAGCCTGCGGATCGAAACCGTTTTTTTTGAATAACTCCCGGTAATAAACTGTTTCGCTGTTCGCGCGACGAACGCAATAACGCAAACGTTCCAGCATCCAGGCTCGACGCTGATCGTCGCTCCAACCGATGGACGCTTTCCGAAAGCCCATGCTTTCGTCAAAAGCTTCGATTGTCGGACGACGTGACGGATTCGCTCTTCGCTGCAACCGCGAAAGCGGAAGTAACGCGTTGCGAGATACCCACCTGTGTGCTGTTCCTGACCAACTGCCCATGCCATTCCCCAAAATTGTTAAGTACCTTTCTCCACCAGTCTGGGCTTGGCCAGTCTTTCTTTGCTCTGCGAGCCTGATTTCCCGCCACGCTGCGTGTCCCAAACCACCTGCGTGCCCCCGGCCATAAAACGAACAAACCCGGCTATCGAAGCTACATTCACCAACGTGAAGTAATATGGAATCGCCAACGGTCCTACCTTGATCTTCAATCGGTTAGCTGCCCAACCAATCACGCTGGAAAAGTAAAAAGCTACCTGGCCGAATAACGAGTAATAGAAAATAGCTTTCTCTTCCAGGATCAGGAAGTTCCCAACCAGAAGGCTAAGCAGGAAAACCGGCATAACATAACGCAACACTTTGTGCGAAAGCATTTGGAAGGCAAACATCCCATGCTTGGGTATGCTCAACACCTCGCGATAACGATACAAAGCTCGCAACGTTTGCGCGATAACACGGACTCGCATGCGGAATTCGTCTCTGCTGCGATTATTCGTGTCTTCGATTGAAATCGCTTCCTCTTCATAAACAGTTCGCAAGCCTTGCAGATGAATTTCAGTGGCAATCACGAAATCGTCAATCATCTGATTGGCCAATCGCGCCTGACAGCTACGCCTGACCGCGTACAAACATCCGCTCACGCCAATCAACGATCCCAGCCGGCTCTCGCTGCGCTTGAGGAATTTTTCGTAGTTCCAATAGGAACGGCATCCCTGACCTACTACCGTCGAAGAACGATCAACATAAACCAGATGCCCGGCGACACAACCGACATCGGAATCCGCGAAGCTTCGAACTATATTGCGAAGCGCGTCAGGTTCGTACATCGTAGTGGCGTCGGAAAATACCAGTATCTCCCCCGAAGAAACTTTGACGGCCTGTTGTTGCGCATAGGTTTTACCCAACCGCTCTTCCTGACGATGAAGGATAATTCCCTTTTCGGCGTAACCGCGGGCTATGTCATCTGTACGGTCAGTGGAACAATCCGACGCAACAATGATTTCCAGCTTTTCCGGCGGATAATCGAGCGATAGCATGTTATCCAGCTTGGCAGCCAGATCACGTTCCTCGTTATAGGCTGCGATAATCACCGACACCTTCGGCGTGTAGTTACTTTTTCTGACAGGTCTTGAAAAAAGACGGCTCAGCAGAAATACCAGCATTGGATAACCGGCATACACGTAGAAGATCAAAAAAGCGCTTACCCAAAAAATAGTTTTAGCAATCATAGGATTGGTCAATGAGGGTTGCGAACCGAAAAACAATCCGCCCCTCTTCGCCTCCATTATAGTTTTGTTACCGCCACTGTTTACTTTGGCAACCACGACATTTTGTTTGAGCAGGAGTTGTCGTGATTGCGCTATTAAGTTTAACTGCAAGGGCAACGGTCATAGCGGCACCAAAATAACAACACCTCCACCAACCACCAGACCGTTAATTCATCGAAACGCGCTGCGATGCCGATACGATTTCCAAAGCGATCCTGTGTAACCTTTTTTCCGAATCATCTTCGACTCGTTTTCCGCCTCGTCTGTCGCGTACTTATTTATCTCCCATATGATGCTGAGCGCCACTGCATAACCAGCCAGAATGTAGATGTGCCACAGGTACTGAATCGATCCGAAGAAGCTACAAATAATGTAAGCCATAAAAGTAGCCTGGATGCCGACGCTTAGGACATATGCCTCGTTTGATAATTTATCTCCCGAAGGCGCGCGCGCTCGTTTGTTATCCGATTCCTTCTCGATTTGAAATAAAGAGCGCATCGGAGCAAATATCAGTATTAGATATGCGGCCAAACCGATCAGTCCCAGTTCCGCCCAAATTTCAAGATAAGCATTGTGAGCTACTTTTTCTTTGATGGAAAAGATATGGAAGTTATTCATACCTACGCCGATTATCGGGTGGCGAATAGCAACTTCAAACGCTCGTTTTATCAGTTCCTGCCGCTCCCAGGAAGAACCGGTAGTATCCAGGTTTTCCGAAGAGATTGATAACAATCTGTCGCCATAACTGCCAGGCATCGCCACGAAAAAGACGGCAAGCAAAACAACAGCGGCAATCACAGTGGTCGCCCGATTGCCCTTGCCCAATTTCCACATCATCAATCCGGCGGCGGCAGCCAGACCAAGAAAACCTCCGCGCGAAAAAGTAACCACGATTCCACCTACCAGAACGAGTGCGCAGACCAACAATATCCACCGCATCCCGCCTTTGCTTATCAACATCAGCGACACTGTCAACGGCAGTAACAGATCAAAGGAAATAGCCAGATCGTTCGGATTGCTGAACATACCGCCGACGACGCCCATAATGCGCCGGTTTTCCATGATGAATTCGCCCGCCCGATATTTGTTGATGGCGTCAATCGCAATCCAGGTTCCAAGAAATATCGTCAGCTTCATGAGCTTGATCAACCGTTCACGGCTGTTTACCAGGTTGATGAAGATGATGAAGATCATGACTACCTTGCTGTAGGTGTCTTTCAGGAAATCAATGCTGTCTTTGGATGAACTGGCTGCCGGGATAAATATAATGCCGAGTAAAAAGATGATAATGACCATCTTCAATTCAAGCGGCCATTCCGTGATTTTCTCCCCGCTTGATAACTTCGATAAAGTGTAAGCAAGTAGAGTTACTATCGCGACAATCTTAGCTATCGGGAATTCGCCGAATACACCGGGAAAAAGTTCGTTGGGGCGCAAATAGAGTAACATTATAAACAGGTACAACCCGGCATACGCCGCACCATGTGATCCGGTTGAGGCCTTCGCGGATGCCCCGCGCGCCTGCTTTGCGGCTGCCGGACTGAACACTGCCATCGTGTTCGCGTTACTCTTTATCAATGCTCCCATTATCGAAATTCCTATCGGGATAACCTGTTAGAACAACTTATCGCGGAGTCGAAGGATTCACGCCGATAAACGACGATAACCTTAAACAAACAGCGCTATGACGATATAACCTGAACATCATCTCTCTCAAGCTTCTTTTCTCTTCTTTTGTTACTCCGCCAAGCGCAAATGCGGATAACAAATAAACGACTCCAAACACGACGGAGCCAATAATTAACTGCGCCAAAACAATAAAATGCGAAGCAAACGGTTTAACTGCCATTACCGCGACGGCAGCCAGAGCCACAGCCGCCAACATTCTCAGCATCGGAGCCAGTTGCTTCAGATCGCTCAACAAAAGACCCAGCCGTCGCTTCAAGACCAACACGTTGATTGTCACATCCAGCGCCCTGACCAATAACACGGCGGCAATCGCTCCTATCAAACCCGCGGTTTTGATGCCAAAGTAAAGCGCCAACCCCGTCACCGGAATCAACGTCAGGTAAAGTTTCAGTCGAAAGAACTTCAAATCATCGAACGCCAAAATAACTGCGCCTGTCAGATTCATAAACAGGCACATATAAAACAGATTGATAACAAAAACCGGTATGGCACTCAGATAGCTTTTCGTGAAAAGCGCCGAAATAAACTCGTAGCGCATAACCAGTAACATTCCGCATACCGGTAAAAAGAAAAATGCTACCTTGCGCACGGCTGCAAACCACAAAGCGATAATAGCTCGATGGTCTTTCTGCATTTCCAGCTTGGCAAATTCGGGAATTATCACGCTGCCAACCGAATCCAAAAGAACCAGTAACAACGGCAATTGAAAACACCCAACGGCATAAATGGCGAACACAGCCGGATCGAAGTAGTGCGACACAAAATAATTGTGCAAATCTCCCTGCACGGTCGCAGCCAGCCCGCTCATACCGAACGGAAGCGCATATGCCAGTTGTGTCCTGAAAAGTCCGGTATCAAACGCGCACCAAAACTGCCCATAACGTTTGCGCAGATAAAGGAAGAGGATCAGACATTGCAGAACTCCCTGAATCACCGCCGCCCAAACAATGGCTCGAATGCTTCCCAACCAGGCGCCGGCAGCCAGCAGCAAACCGACTTTTGCAATTTGCAGCACGATTGAAAAAATGAACGCGCTGCGAATATCGCCATCCGCCACCGTTACCGTTTCCAGAAACGAAGATAGCAGCCATAACATGCATGCCAGACCGAGCGCTGGTACATAAGGCATCAACTCTCCGCCCTTGAATACCAACAACACCCAACCGGGGTAGACTGCAAAGAGAACGGCTATTACAGCTCCAACCAGAAAATAAAAGATCAGTACATTCATCGCGATCTGAGCTTTTTTATCCGGTTTGCGAGGCATGAAGTAATAAGCGCTGGTACTAAGCCCTAAACCCGGCAATGCCACCGCCGATGTCAAAATTTGAAAGACCTGTTTGTAAAGACCGAAATTCATCTGGCTCAGAGTGCGAATCAGAACCAATGGCAGCGCAAAAGACATGACAAACGCTATTGTTCTGGCGACAGTCAACGCTGCGGCTCGCTTGGTCAACACATTCTCTGAATTTTCAACTTCGATAATATCGTTGGTTTGCACTTGCTACGTCTCCACACCTACAGGATTGAAACCCGTTCGTCTCAACCTGTTCTTCACCTGCTCAAATCCGCTAGTGCTCTGTACGAAATGCGCCAGATCGCGGTCAGCGTCAATTCGGCGAAAAGCCAACGGATGACAGTTACTGTCGTTAAAACCGTGCCGAGTGGTTACTGCGCAAAGATAACCGGCGCGCTCAGCCGCCGATTGAACCCTGGAATCGAAATTACCATTCGGGTAACAAAATAACCTGGCTTCGTTACCCAGAACATTTTCGATTCGCGTCTTTGATTCGATCAGTTCCCGGCAAAGCTGATCATCGTTAACTTGAGTAAGTATCGGATGCGTAACCGTATGCGATCCGATCTCGATTTGGTTGGCGCTCATTTCGCGTGCCTGTTTCCAACTTATCGCTCCGAATTCTTCAGTCGCACAATCCGGAATCGGCAAATCAAAACCATCGGCAAACCGGTTAATTACTTCTTCTTTCACTACGTTCGGCACTAGCTTGAGCAATTCGTTGATTCTGCCTGCGGCCTGAAGTCGAGCTTTTCTTTCCATTCCGCCCAGCCGTAACCGGCGTCCGTCAACTGTAACTTCAACTTCCTTCGTGCCGGAATACAAGGCCAGAAAACGTAGCTTGTCAGTCCAAATCCAGCTTTCACCGTCAACAAAATCCGTCACCACGAACAATGTCGCAGGCAGGCCATAACGACGCAGCAACGGATAGGCAATCTCATACGCATCGCTGTATCCATCGTCTATCGTAATAACCACCGAATACGGTATTAGCTCTTCATTATTGGCTATTCGTTCCGCAATCGAAGAAAGCGGCACAACGTTATAATGCCTACAAAGATATTCAAGTTGAGAAGCAAAGAGACGACCGGTAGTTCTGGTTCCCGAATCATCTTCGCCGAAACGGTGATAAGTCAGAATGACAACCTTGTTGCGATTCGCCAGACGAAAAGGAGCGAAAACACCGCCAGCCATCATCAAATTGAGCACAGCCTGTTTCATCAATCGCCTCTTTGCTCCATTTGTTGCGGAATCACCACAGCAGAAGAAAATACCTGCCTCATCTTCAAACGCCGTTTCATTTCGTCTTTTTCTCTTTTGACCGGCAGACGATACCTGCGTCCTAACTCAGTGTCTTGTCGCCAGGGCTTGGCGGTTCCATCAGCAATCTGTTTGACCGCTTCAGCCACCAGGATCGGACATCGCTTCATCAGCCTCGCACGAAAATCGGCAATGAAGGATTCATAGTCGGTTCCGTACGAATAGTCGTAAGTCATCGGGACTGTTTCCTGAACGATTACTTCGCCGGTGTCTACTTTCGGCTCGACGAAGTGAACGGTTATTCCTACTTCCTTTTCGTCATTAAACAGCTCCCAAAAAACGGGCGGGCCGCCCCGATAATATGGAACTCGTCCCTGATGCAGATTGATCGAACCGAGTCGCGGGATTTTGTAGACGGATTCTTTGAGAATGTTCGTCCCGTAAATAATCCCTAAATCGGCGCCTGCCTCGCGGATCAAACTTATAGCTTCTTCAGAGTGATAATTGGCGACGTAATGAATCGGCACTCCATGTTTTTGCGCCAACTCGCTCAATCGCAACTGAGCTATTTGTATATCCGCTCCGCCATCTTCCTGCGACTTGCTTATGCGGATCAGCTTTCGCCAGAACTTTGTCAAAGTGCCAAAATAACCATCATAGCGAATGGATCGCTGTAATTTTTCGCGCCAACCGTAACGGCGCGTCGTTTCTGTTTCAACGATAACTCCTGCCAGAGTTACTCGCTCGATAGCAGCTAGCGCGTTTATTATTTCTTCATCCGCGCCGTGTGTTAGTAGTATTATTCGAAAGTTAGGGTCGCTCATCTTCAGTTAAACCTCGACATTGGGTTCCGACAATTGATGTCGCGTTTCTTCCGAATCGAAATTCAGAAGCTGAAAATTGGCGGGCACCGAAAGTTTTTTGCCGGCAATATCACCTTAGCTTGCGCGCGAGCACTGCTAATTACCCGGCGCTTCCAAGCTCAGTCTTCTTTGACCAGATGATCTGCCGAATACGATTTCACCACCAGTTCATGAAGATCCATACGGTCAATCAGCCTGAATATCTTCTCGGGTGAAGTATGCAAGCCAAGCGAGAGACGCAGCACGCTCTCCAGGCTTAAATTCGTTATCATCGAGTTTTGTATTCTCGACATCAGGCCTTGATCAAAACCGTTCAACCGGCAGAATTCTGACTGCTTCAGACCTAACTCAGCTAAACGGTCGCGCACGAACATTGCAAGTGGCGTTTGCTCATTTACTCGCACGCGCTTTATTGCACTGAATGTTATTGGTTCAACCAGTTGTGTCAGATTCACTTGGCACCTTCGTGGGGTAGGCGGCCAGTGGCGCTACAAAACCGCTTTTTTCTTAACTCTGTCTGGCCTTTGTCGAGCTAGCCTGTGGGTACCAGCTCGGGTTGAACTGCCAGCGGTGGAGAAACCGTATTTGCTATCTACGGTTGGGCGCTCGCTTAGCTCATACCTTTTTGAGCCAGGTGTGTGTAACACTTTTGAGTTATAAATAGATTTTGGCATGAGCGCCCACACCAAAACCCTGCTTATTCGGTTAAAGCCAATGGTATAAAAACAAAGACCACTGGCAAAGTTTATCCGCGCCCGAAGGCAATGAACGTTAAAAATTGAGCAAACCCGGCGACTGACATCACCGAAGTCATTTTCTTTCTTAGGTTGCTGTCCACAATCACGGTATCGCCTGCACGCATCATCAGGTTTTCTTCAGGATCGGCTTTGCCTTCCATAATGCGTTTAACATCAACCTTGATCGTCTGCATCCGTCCATCGGCTAATCGGCGCAATACTGTTACCGGATTTCGTTTGGCTGTATCGCTGAAACCGCCTCTGTCGGAGATCGCTTCAAGCACGGTCATCGGCCTGGCCATAACAACAATTCCGGGCGATTTGATCTCTCCCAAAACGCCGATTTTGGCGCTTTGAGCTTCTTCCAGCGAAACAGTTACTTTGGGATCCCTGACGTATTCGCTGAAATCTTCCGTCAATCTCTTTTCCAACTGACCGACGGTGAATCCGGCAACTTCAACTTCTCCGACCAAAGGATGATAGATACGCCCGACAGGCGAAACCTTCGCTTGGGGCAATGCATAATCCGGTTGACCGTAAACACGAACCGCCACTATGTCACCCGGTCCCAACCGGTAAGTGTCATAAAAATTCCGGTAAATTGATTGAAACATCGCTTCGCCGGATTCGACGTTCGATCCGCCTTTTGCCGGTTGCGGCTTTTCGGTTTCCGTATTTGCGGCCACAGATTGAGCCAGCGCTTCCACACCGACATTCACCGGAAAGCAGACATAAACAACGAGTCCTGCCAACAGGAAAAGACTCCTTAAAATTGCTCTAGAGCTGTTCCTTGTAATCATCTCTTGCACCTGCTAGTCGCCAACTTACCGGCTGCATATTCCTCGTAATCACCGCGCGTTTATGTTCCGATCAGCGGGCAAACCTGCCGAAGAAAACAATTCTGGCGGTTTCAAACAGGATGATTGCATCCAGCAAAGGCGACTGATTTTTGATGTAATAAAGGTCGTACTGCAGTTTCTCAACGGCATCTTCGAAAGACGCTCCGTATGGGTAACGAACCTGCGCCCAACCTGTAAGACCGGGTTTAACTAAATGCCGTTGCGAGTAGTACGGAATATCGCGTTCAAACAATTCGACGAAAACTGCGCGTTCGGGACGCGGCCCGATCAGGCTCATTTCTCCGCGCAGCACATTGATAAATTGCGGCAACTCGTCAATCCGCAGTTTGCGGATAATGCGTCCAACTCTGCTGATACGCGGGTCTGCTTCTCCGGCCCAGGCAGGCCCGCCTTCTTCGGCGTTGATGAACATTGACCGAAACTTGATGATTCTGAATATTCGGTTATGCAATCCAACCCGTTCCTGCACGTAAAAAACGGGGCCGACCGAATCCAGTTTGATGGCAATTGCGGTTATCAGCATTATCGGCGAAGCCAGTAACAAACCGATCAAAGCCAAAACAAAATCGGCTACCTTGCGAGGCCTCTTATAAAAAGGCATCCACCACGAATTGGTTGAAAAGATCAAACCGCTTGGGCGTAATGTTCCAATATTGATCTTCCTGGTCAGCTTTTCATAAAACGTAGCCGAATCTTCAACCAAGACCTCCGTTCCAAGCCTCAGTTTCAATAACGTGTCAACCGGCAATTGGCCTCGACGATCGTCGAAAGCTACTACAATCCTGTCGGCATGGTAACGTCTGGCTAACTCTTCAAGGTCGGTAGTAACACCAATCACGCAGGGATTGATTAAGCTCTGCCCGACCAATTGCGGATCGTCGCCAACAAAACCAACAACCGAATAACCTTTTTCCCTGTGGTCAAGTACTTCTTTCGCCAACTCCACGGCATTTTCACCGGTGCCAAGAATCAATACCCGCTCAGTCAGACCAGGATGCCCCAATAACCACATTGCCAAAGTTCGCCACCCTGACATGACGGATAACATAAGCAACAAGCTTACGGAAAAAACGCCACGGCCTATCATCACCTGCGGCACCAGGTAAAAAATCAGCGCCAGCGTAATCGCACTTAACCCAAGAGCCTGCAATATCCTTATGTAAAGCAGCGTGCGTTGGCGAATCATCTGAAAATCATAAAGGTCGAACAGGTAAAACAACCCTTGAACAATCGCCGATATAAGCAGAATTTTCAGCCAGCCCTGCTTACTGAAAAGTACCTCCTCTGCTTCCGCAGCCAACCTGAGATAGATTGCCGCCACACCACACAGGTATATCAACACACCTTCAAAGATCAACAGACTTATAGTCCTTGAGCGACTTCTCAGTAACATGGCGAAACTGCCTTACCTTCCCACGGGACAACCACCAACCAGGCGTTTTTTGCAAACCACACCGAAGAATCTTTACCCACCGACATCATTCAGGTCGGCATCCATTCCGGTCGGCGTTAAGGATTGACGCGATTAAGCACCACTCCGAAAATATCTTCTTCGGCCAGTAACTCAATGGCCTTCGCCATCTGCGATGCTTTCGTTGCCCCCTGACGTATAACCATCAATGCCGTGTCGGCCAGCTTAATCAACATCCCCGAATCGGCTCTTTCCAACAATGGCGGAGAATCGAAAAGGATGAAATCATAATCAGGCTCAAGTATCTCCAACATCTCCCTGAAAGCGTGAGAAGTGAGTACTTCAACGGCGTTATCAACTCTTTCTCGCGTCGGCAAAACATGGAATCCGTAAGGTAACACCCTCATCACAGCCATGCCCGGCGGCAGATCGCGCCCGAATGCTTCCGCAAGTCCGATTTCGGTTTCGATGCCCAACAACCGGATGACCGATGGTCTGAACAGATCCGTATCTATAACCAAAACACGTTTTCCGGCACGCGATAACGCGCCGGCCAGATTAAGTAACACGCTCGTTCTACCTTCGCCTTTTTGAGCTGAAGTTATTAACAAACGTTTGAACATTCGCACGGTAGTCGCTGAGATCAATCTCAAAGCGAGTACGTCGTATTGTTCCGATGCCCTTAGGTCCTGGTCGTGGAGAGTTACCAGATTGGGCGCGACGTGATAAAGGTTCAGCGCCACTTCGCGCGCGGGTTGCGCCAGCGACCTGCGGTGCGGTGACAGAGAGGCAGAATCTCGCCCTTCAAGTTTTGAAGTCCCCGGTGCGGTCATCGTGTAATATTTGAAGTCAAGCTTTTCCAGCGCCTGACTTTTCGCTGACTCCTCTGAACCATCTGGCTCATCACGAAACGGTTTGGTGCGACGTGGCTCGTTACTTCTGGTCTCAGTGCTCCTGTTTGTCAGCACTTCGAACATCTTATCCATTTGGGTACTCCTATTTGTCATCGTCAAACCATCACTTGGCAAGCATTTGAAATACTTGCAGTTTTTTCAGCAGAATGGTGAATACAGGCACTAGCGATGCTGCAAGTAACAAAATCCCAAGTGCTCGCATCATAAACAATCGCCGCTTACGCCCGCTTTCGGCAGGCGTCAGTGTTTCAGGGATCAAAGCAATAACCGGAGCGCCAAGGTAATACTGAACGTCGCGGTCATCGTGAATAAGGGTCATTTGCGGAATCTCAACTGCTACGGCAACTGCCAAACCAATAACCAATGACATTGCGAATGCAATCAACATCATCTTCAAACGATTCGGCGCAACCGGGAACTGAGGGACGCTGGCACGATCAACCACTCTGAATAGTGCGGCGTCAATGCCGTTGTTCGCGGAACTTCCGCGCCGCAACGAATCTCGTCTTTCTGTCAGGGCAGTGTAACGATTGAATAACAGGCCGTATTCCCTGTTAAGCTCAAGGTCTTTGAAACTTTCAGAAGGAAGCCCGGTTGGGTTACTTCCATTTGGCATAGCTCCGATCGGCGCGCCGCCTACATCCGGCAGAACCGCCAAGGCCGCTCGCTTCCTGGAAAGCTCTCTTTGTGTTACTTCCAAATCTATTTCCAGCCGGGCCTGTTCACGCTGAAGCGCGCGCAATTCGCGGACTTCATTCGAAATTGGGGCAGCGCCATTCTGAGTTCCCCCGGAATCAAGCGCAGTAAGCTGCCGATTTACCTCAGCAATTTCATAGCGCGTTTGAACAACTTTTGAATTCTTCTCGGTGTATTGAGCCAGATAATCTTTAAGCTGTGCTTCCAACTGAGCTTTGCGCACAAGTAACACTCCGTAAGAGCTGCTACCACGCGCTGTGTCGGTTGTCGGCGTTACTTTTGCTATTTTCTCCTGTTCGGCAACCAGGCGCTTCTGCTCAGCAATTTGTTGTGTAAGCGCAAACTCCTTGTCACTAAGGGTATCAATGGTGGCGCTTAGCGTGCCCCGCTGCATTCGTATAGCATTCACATTCCCCGACGACTGACTTGCCGAACGCTCCTGGTTTATCTGCTTAATCCGGTTTTCAATTTCGCTTATGGTCGTATCCAATGACTTGGCTTCTTCAATGGACTGTTTTTCCATCATTTCATTCGTATTGTTAAAGAACGAAGCCAGGTCATTTGTTACTTTTTGTGTAATTACTGGGTCTGTATGACGATAAGTAATGGTAAAAGATTCGGGAAACTGCGGATAATAATCGCGAAGCTTGGTTTCCAGCACTATATCCTTGCGTAACTGTTGCAGGGCAGATTCGATCCTCGCATCCCTGTTGGCAGTCGAATTAGCGCTGGAATTTATGTTATAGAGACCGTACCGATTGATCAGCGGTTCCAGATTCGATCGGCTCAGCAAGTACTGATTCACCATCGCGACTTGTACATCAACCGCATTTCTCTCGTCGCTGGATTGCAGCGCGATGGCAATCAGGGCTTTCGCTTCATAAACGTTGGGAACGGGAGCCATTGCAATATATGTTGCGATCAACATTGCAGCGGCGAATAAAATAATAAGCAATTTACGCCGCCACAGAATCCGCAAATATTCAAAAGGATTTCTTGGCCTAAAATTTCCCATTTGTTCCTCTTAGATTCATCCGCCTGAAGTTATCTTTTAATTAGACGTCGGATTATAACTTGACTCTCTTTCGCACCCACTGCCTGATTCCTTGTGCCAGCACAAACAAAACAATTCCTAAAACAAGCATTAATGCCGGTTCAGTTAAGGAAGAGATATCCGAGATGGTAGCGAATATGTTACTCATATTTGTTTTATTACTCGCGTTCCATTGTTAAGTCTTAGTTACAATGGGTGCATACAATGCCAAACGCCGAGCTTTTTATTACTCGGCTTATCACTCGTTACTCTGCGCCAAGCAATGGTTGCTTGGCCAGGCCGTGTTGATAGGCGTAGAGCGCCAAATCAAAGCGGTTTTTTACATTTAGTTTGTCGTAAATTGACGTTAGATGATGGCGAACAGTTGCTTCACAGACGAACAAGCGATCGGCAATCTGTTTGTTTTGCAATCGCTCTCCGATTAAAGCAACGACTTCTCGCTCTCGCTGAGTCAGTTTTGTTAGGTTACGTTTTGCCGGGGTGGGATGGTGATTTTCTCCAGCTTTGACCTTACCCTGCCACATCTCTCTGAGAAGACGGGCCATAGTAACGCTTTCAATCCAGGCTTCGCCAGCGTGGACTTTCTCAATCGCCTTGATTAACACTTCCGGGGAATCGGTTTTGAACACCAGCCCCATTGCTCCAAGCCCGAATGCTCTGTAATGGGCTTCAGGGTTCCATTCACCCGTGAACACCAGCACGCGCGCGCCTTTTGCCGCCGCAAGCAAATTCGGGATAGCATCAATATCGCAATCTCCGCCATGTTCATGATCAAGCAGGATAACATCCGGCTGACTTTCAATGACTGCGAGAGCCTGCGCATATGTCGAAGCTTCACCTATCACTTCAACTTCGGGCTTACTTTCAATCAACAAACGCAAACCAAATCGAACGCATTCCTGATTTTGAATCAACAATACACGTACTGGTTTCTGCGTGGGGGATATAACTGCTGTTCTCAAGATTCGCCTCCTAACTCAAAAGTGTAACAAGCAAACTAAAATTATTTGCGATGGGGCAAATTGAACGAATTCATAAACCTCTTACAAGATGCACACTTGAATTACTAAGTAATAATAAGAAGAGTTCGAATTCTGAGCTTCCGATGTGGGGCAACTCGTTCGGACTATATGGGGACCGTCGTTGTCCATCTTCGCGATGGAGCCAAGGGTTATTCGGTATTGTTTAAGATTGTAACTGGCCTAATGTTATTGGTTAGAGACCCGGACATTCCCTAAAACTTTTAGCCATAGCGAACACACCGAAAATCAATTCGGAAACGCACGCTTTCCTACTGGTTTGCGACAAGACCTGATCATCCAAATAACCAGATCATAACTAATTGACATCTTGTCACTACCCCCTGAGCTGAGCCGCTGTAGGAGGAGCAAAAAAAGTCTCCTGGCACCTAAGCATAATCTCTCATTTATTAACGAACTTGTCTGTCGGAAAAAAAAGAGCCGACAGTCAGAAAATCCCCCTCAGTAAGGGTTTTTCCTGACATGGCAAAACCAAGCCAACTTTCAAATCAAACATCCTGGAGCCAGCCTTGATTCAAGGCATATCTGACCAGTTCAGAACGACTACTTAACCCAAGTTTTTCAATCAGCCTAGCTTTATATGTTTCGATTGTTTTTGCGCTTAAATCAAGTTGCGCGGCTATTTCCTTGTTGCTGTAACCCAGAGCAATCAAGCGCAACACTTCTTTTTCACGGTCACTTAGCTTGTTGGGGGCGCCGGGGTCTTTGCCCTTCTGAGGTGAATGATGCACCAACGTGGTTACCATCTTGCCTGCAAGAGTAGGGTCAAGATAAGCGCCGCCGGTTGCGACAACCCGTATAGCATGCGTTAACTCTTCCCCGGCAGTTCTCTTTAACAAATAACCGGCTGCGCCCGTTTGAAATAACTGACGAAGATAGCCGCTGGCTTCATGAATCGTCAGCACCAAAACATTTACCTTAGGGCAAAGCTGTTTAACACGCTCCATGACCTGTATGCCATTCATATCCGGCAACGTCAGGTCGAGAATCATAACGTCCGGCTGCAACTCTTTTACCTGTAATAAAGCCACACGCCCATCACCTGCTTCACCAACAACTTCCATATCAAGCTGCTCGTCAATTAGAGCCTTTAACCCTTTGCGAACAATTGGATGGTCATCAACAAGGAAGACCCTTAACTTGGTCATCGGTGTACTTTTCACGATAAAAGTGGGATGTTCATTATTATTGACGTCCCTTTGTTTGGAGATGATTTAATCTTCAACGTGCCATTGACCAGAGTTACTCGCTCGCGCATTCCGGTCAGTCCCAACCCATGACTTAGCCCTGATGCTTTGTTCAAAGCTTCAAAGTCAATTCCCTTCCCATCATCAGAAATAACCACTACTAAGTTACGGCCATCACGGTTCAAGGTTAGGTCTACGTTATCCGCCTTAGCATGTTTGTAGACGTTTGTTAGAGCTTCCTGCGAGACTCTGTAAATCGTTGTTTCAACAGGCTTGGGGATGTATTGATTTTCCAATCCCGAAATACGGCAATTCACTTCAATGCCGGTATTCAGCGACCATTGCTCCGCAAGGCTCGTCAAAGCCATTTGCAATCCCAAATCATCAAGAATTGTCGGACGCAATGTCATAGCAATTTCATGGACATGCATCCCAAGCTGATCAACCAGCCCTTGCAATTCGTCTATTTGGCTGCCTGTGATGGAATCGTATGCGGCAGATTTTCTCAGCGATCTCAACCCCAGCGATAATGCAACCAGGTCTTGCCCCAACTGGTCGTGTAATTCGCGAGACAGACGACGACGCTCATCCTCACGAGCGGCATCAATTTCCTTAAGCAGTTGTAAATCATATGACTTAAACTGCTTTACGAGTATGGGCCTGGTCCTACTCCCATAACCCGCGATCTCAAATTCAGGCTCGCTGACCAGTGATACAGAATCGTCATTGGCGACCAAACGAACATTCTTGTTGACCGACTCTTTTAAGTCGGCAATCAGCACCTGTCGCTTCATAATTTTTCGACTGACGTTTATCTGTAATCACCATCAAGTGATGACTAAACTTACAAAAAATAGGACAACTTAAGTCGGACTGACTTTAGCTGCATTGTAGTCACCTGTCAATATAATTGTCAGGTTTTTACCTACATTTAATAGTCTTCAAGTCCTACTCACAAAATAATTGTCAGACGATGGAGTCGAAAATATCCAAGCTTTATGCGGAAGACTTGAGAGGGCGGCTTCAAAGCCAAGTTATGCTATGGGTTAGGGAGTTTTTGATTTTTGAGGGATTCAGTTGATTCTAGCAGAAGCAAAGAACGAGTCACTCTGGCGAGCGAAGTCTTATATGGTTTTGATAACCAATGGAATGGCAGAGGTCTATATACAGCAACTGTCAGCGAGGTGCGATCAGGCTATCGGACTCTACTTCGGACATTTCCCAGGGAACTGAGCCGAACTTGCGAGTGGATGCCTTTTTCAGAAAGTCAAAATACAGGTCCAGATGCGCCTCTTTTGACCACCAACGAAGAAAGGCACTATATCCATTTTCGCCTAAATCGTTGCGTAAAGTTGGCGAAGCCGCCAGACGATTGATGGCTGCCAGCAACTCTTCATCATTTTGGTAGACGAAGCCGCCCCCGCTGTCTTGGGCGACTTCGGGAAGCGCGCCGAGGTCGCGAACAATAACCGGAGTTTTTCGAGCAAACGATTCGATGATAATGATCCCGAAAGTCTCGAAAGTAAGTGAAGGAACCAGACAGGCAAGCGCATGAAAATAAAGCGCTCCAAGTTGTCGCTGTGATAAAGCGCCCAGGAATTTTATTCGAGGATTGTCTGCCGCCTGCGCTCGTAATTGTTCTCCATAATTGCCTGCTCCGGCTACCAAGAGGTCAAAGTCTTCAACTTTCTTCCAGACTTCGATCAACGTCTGCAATCCTTTGATCTCTTCCAATCGCCCGACAAAAATGAAATACGGTCTTTCCTGAGGACGCTCGCCAGGCTGCATCCAGTCCTGATCAACACGGTCTATAAAGTAAGGAAGATGCGCTACCGGCTGTGGAAAGCCGCGTTCAGCGTGCATCCCGGCGGTAAAACGACTGGGCGAAACAAATTGGTCAACCTGCTTGCTGGCCTTTTCGAGAAGACCGCTATAGCGCCATAACTGAGGTGGTCGTTTCGCACGGATCGTGCAGCGCAAACAATCAGGTTTTTCGCACGGACGGCTGTTGAATTTCCAAAGTACGTGTGTCGGACAAATCAGCCAGTGTTCATGTGTGGTGTAAAGTTTGACGGCCTTTCCCTGTTCTGGCTCCATCATTAATATTTCTGGTCCCAACAACGATATGTTGTGATAGTGCAATACATCATATGGCTTGCTGGCTAGAACTTCTTTAATGCGGTCTTTTTTCAAAAACGGACGACCGGTTTGTTGCGTCAGCAACGGAGAAAGCCATTTGTATCCGCTACGCAACCCATGCACTGTCACATTCGGATGGTCTGCAAATTTGATTTCAGGTTCGGCAGGATGCAGCAAATGATACGAATCTACGCAATGAACAACATCAACCTTGTGACCGGCATCGCCCAGTGCATGTGTCAGCCGGTAAAGATACATCGCATCGCCGCCAAAACTGTAAGGAGGGTAGAAAGTAGTGAGGTGCAGGAAATTGAGCGGACGATTCATTGCGAAGCCACCTGCCGCATCAAGCTGATCATTTGTCTGGCGGCGGCATCCCACGTCAAATTGGCGGCGGCTTGCAATCCAGCCTCTCGCATTTGTTGCCGCAGGTTTTCCGACTCCAGCACCTTAACCAGCGCGGATTCCAATTCTTCATCATCAGCCGGATTGACGAAAATGCCGCCATCGCCCAACAACCCGGGCAATGGGCTGGATGTTGTGGCAATAACCGGGCAACCACAGGCTGCCGCTTCCACTGCCGGCAATCCAAACCCCTCGATCAACGACGGCAGAACCAACACCGAAGCCAGATTGAGCAGCACTACAAGCTCTTCATCCGACAAATAACCCGTAAAGACAACCCGGCTGGAAATTCCAAGATTCGAGATTAACTGTTTAAGCAAGGCGTAACAACTGTGGAAGACTTCCTTCTTGTACTCGCCGACCATCACCAGATTGACATCGGAGAAAGTTGGATGAGAGACAAGCTTGGCGAAGACCTCAACCAGCGCATCCAGGTTTTTATGCGGACTGAATCCACCAACGTAAACAACCGTGCGGCCATTGCCGGTGATTCCCAACTCGCGAAGCTTTTCTGATGGTCGTGGATCGGGCAGAACACGAAAGACCGGATCGCTCGCTTCTCCAACGACGAAGACGCGTTCCGGCGAAGTCTTGAAATGCTTCAGAATTCCCTGTCGCGAGAAATCCGAAACCGTAACGATGGCGTCCGCCTGCCAACGCCCAAGAGCGACCTTGCTGCGCCAGAAAAGTCTGGCCGCAAAACTCGGAAGCGTCAGTTGCGGATACGTTTCGGCAATCACGTCGTGGATCATGACGATCTTTTTGGCGCGACTGATCACCGGAACGTAGCTGTAGACGGTAGGAAACAGCAGCATGTCGAATTGCGAATCCGACATCGCGCGGCTCATTCGCAGCATATCAAGCGCCGAACGACGCCCGTTTGCCGCAGTGGCAACCGCGGTCGGCGCGTCGGTTTGCACAAGCCTGACATCGGCTTCCGCCGGAAGCGCGTCCTCGGTTTCAACCGAATCAACAAACAATGTGTATTGATTCCCTTTGTCCAGTGGAATCAAGGCGTTCAGCAGGGCGCGAGCGTGTCGGCCATAGCCACGGTTATTTTGGCGACTGGTAGCATCAACCCCAATTTTCATTTGATCAGACTCTCCATTTTTCATTGGGGCGAATTTTCAAAAAGTATTCCTGCGTCATCATCGAACTTTCCACAAGATTCATCGGCAAATCAGTGGTCGCATTAACTCACGCCCAAACGCTTTTTGTACCAGCCGATTGTTTCTTGCAGACCATCTTCCAACGCGTGTCTGGATTGCCAACCGAGCATGCGTTTGGCTTTCTCACAGCTCAAATATTGTTTGTGAATCTCTCGACTGGCTTCGTTCATAACTTTCGGAACCAAATGAGTCTTGCCGGTCAGCTTTAGTATTTGATTCACCAACTCCAAAACGGAAAGCGGCGTTTCGGTGCTGAAGTTGAAAGCTTCGCCGTTGAATTTCTGATCCGGCAATCGTTCGGCCAGCGTCAGATAAGCGTCAACAGCATCGCGGACGAAAAAGTAATCGCGAATGAATTTGCCGTCGCTGCGAATGATCGGAGCTTCGTCGCGCAACGCCGAGCGAATCGTTCCGGGAATCAGCCGATTGAAATTCAGATCGCCGCCTCCGTACAGATTGCCGCATCGCGTGATCGCCACCGGCGTTTGGTAAGTGTGAAAATACGACATTGCGATGAACTCCGAACACGATTTTGAAACGTCGTAAGGATATTTGCTGTTCAGAGTCTCGTCTTCGGTGTAAGGCAATTGCTCCTGCTCGCCGTATGCCTTGTCGCTGGAAGCCAGAATCACGCGTTCGACTTTCGGATTGACGCGGCAGGCTTCCATCAAATTCCACGTGCCGCGAATGTTCGCTTCAAAGGTTGAAAGCGGCGCGCGCAATGCTGTGCCGACAATGGTTTGCGCGCCCAGGTGAAAAACCGAATCAATCTCGTATTCGTTCAGCGCCCGCGCCAGCGCCTGGTAATCTTCCAATTCACCGCGCACGGCGTTGACTCGCGCAACTGCGCCCGAATTCACCAGACGGCTTTCGGGAACCCAATCGCGAATCAGGCAAGTGACATTCGCTCCGCGCTGCAACAACTCTTCGGTCATCCACGAACCGAGCAAACCGGTCGCTCCCGTCACAAAAACGTTGCGGCGATTCCAGAAATTCATTCCCACACTTTCCAAGGCGCTCTCCCCTCGTTCCACAAAGATTCAAGTAAATGTTTTTCTCTCAGCGTGTCCATCGGCTGCCAAAATCCTTCGTGCCTGAAAACCATCAATTGCCCATCGGCTGCCAGCCGTTCCAACGGTTCGCGTTCCAGCACGGTTTGATCGTCGGCCAGATAATCGAAAACGCCGGGTTCGAAAACGAAAAAACCGCCGTTGATCCAACCTTCGCCGGTTTGGGGTTTTTCGCGGAACTCGCAGACCCGATCTCCATCAAGCACCAATTCGCCGAATCGCGCCGGAGGCCTGACCGCCGTTACCGTCGCCAGCTTTTTGTGCGAACGATGGAATTCGACCAGCGCCCGAACATCAACATTGCCCAAACTGTCGCCGTAAGTCACCGAAAAAGTTTTCTCGCCGATCAAACGCTTCAAGGCCAAAACACGCCCGCCGGTCATCGCATCCAAACCGGTATCAATGGCTCCGATGCGCCAATCCAGCCGGTTGGTGTTGATGATTTCCATCGAACGGTCGCTGAGGTTAATGACGTAATCGCTATGATGAATGAAGAAGTTGTGGAAATACTCCTTGATCATTTCACCTTTGTAACCGCAGGCCACCAGAAAATCCTTAAAGCCGTGGTGAGCGTAGATGTTCATGATGTGCCACAGCATGGGCTTGCCGCCGATTTCCACCATCGGCTTCGGACGAATCGAGGTTTCTTCGGCCAGACGCGTTCCGCGCCCGCCTGCCAAAATTACAACTTGCATTTCAAACCACCGTCGCTTCAGGAATCGGGATGATGAACTTGCCGCCGCGAGCTTTGTATTCGCTTTGTTGACGCATGATTTCTTCGGCAAAGTTCCACGCCAGAATCAGCAGGTAATCCGGCTGTTGTTCCAGCAAGGTCGAAACCGGCAAAACCGGAATGTGCATGCCCGGCGTGAACAATCCCAATTTCAATGGGTTTTTGTCCACCACGTAAGGCATCAAATCGGTCGTGATCCGGCAATAATTCAACAGCGTATTGCCTTTTGCCGCCGCTCCGTAACCGGCGACGGTTTTACCTTCGGACTTCAAACGGTTCAACAAATCGAGCAGCGTTTCGCGACTGCGTTCGACGCTTCTGGCCAATTGTTCATATCGCTCAAAGCTGGTGAAGCCTTTGCTCTTTTCTTCTTCAGCCCAAGCCATCACTTGCGCCGAATGGTCTTGATGAACTTCGGCGTGACCGGCATGCATTCTGAGCGAGCCGCCGTGAATCGGCACGTGATCCATCCGCACAATTCGCAAACCTGCGGATTCGCACAACCGCATCAGCGAATTGACCGAAAAGTAACAAAGATGTTCGTGGTAAATCGTGTCGTATTCCGTGCGATTGAGCAGATCGCCCAGATAAGGCATTTCGATGATGACCAACCCGTCCGGGCCAATGACAGTTTTGCAACCGCGCAAAAAATCCTGTGTGTCGTCAACGTGAGCCAGAACGTTGTTGCCGATGACGGCTTTGGCCGCGCCGTAATCGCCGCGAATCTTTCGTGCGCTGTCGTGACTGAAAAACTCATTGATCGTTTCAACTCCGTTTGCGCGTGCAATCGCCGCCACGTTCGTCGCCGGATCAACGCCCAAAGTTTTCACTCCCAATTCCTGAAAACATCTCAACAGACTGCCGTCATTGCTGGCGACTTCAATCACCAGATCGTCGGCGGCCAGATGCTGCATTTCGGTCACCGCTCTGGCGTAATCGCGATTGTGCCGGGCGATGGTTTCGGAAGTTCCGGTCACATACAGGTAATGACGAAACAAAACTTCGGGGTCAACCACGTCGGGAATTTGAACCAGCGAACAGCTTTCACAGAAATGCGTGTCCAGCGGGAAAAAAAGTTCGTTCGCAAATTCGTCCGGCGATTTCAAAAACGAATTAGCCAGCGGTTGCGAACCCAATGGCAAAAAGAGCCTGAGACTTTTTTCGCCGCAGGCTCTGCAGGTTTCTCTTCGATGATAAACAGGTCGTGTTGACATTTTCGGATTCACCATAAGCATCAGGATTTAGCTGTTAAGAAAACTCTGCCCGCGAATCACGCAGATAACGCGAATGAGGAGGAGGCTTTTATCAGTTTGAGTGCCGTTCATTCGCTAAACGTTTAGGACGTGGGCTGCTGATCAAAAGCCTCCGCTAAATATCCGCGTTCATCTGCGTGATTCGCGGGAAGTAAATTTTCTTGAACTCCATAGCGTTCAGGCGGCGACTCGCGTCTTTTCAGACTTGAGTTCGGAACTTAACGATTGTCGCCACTTGGGCATTTCGGGCGAGAAGCGGAAGATCAGAAGGTTTCGCAGAAATTCCCAGCAGGTCGTCACTCGCACGTGAGAAAGTCCGTTGCCGCGCATTCGCGCGAAGACGTTGAATTCCAGAACGCGCAATCCCATGTAATGAGCCTTGATGACGATCTCGGGGTCCAGAAACCAGTTCTTCGATTTCAGTTCCATCGCTTCAATCGCTTCGCGCGGCAAAATCTTCGGACTGCCGTTGACGTCAATCGAACCCAATCGCGGCCACAGCGCGCGCACCATCAGGTTGTAACTGACCGAAACGACTTTGCGCCACAGCCCGTCCATGCGGAATCGCCGCCGCACTTTGCCAAGCACATTTCCGTTCGTGGTTTTGATTGCGTCGAACAAGGCAACCACGTCTTCGGCGTCAACCTGTCCGTCACATGGAATGATGCCGACCCACGGCGCGCGGCAAACCTTCAATCCGCACAGCACGCCGTTGCCGTAACCTTCGTTGATTTCGACGCGGTGATAAACAATCGTCGGATCGCCCGCCGCCATTTCGCGAATCATTTCGCTAGTGCGGTCGCGCGAACCGTTGTCAACCGCGATCAATTCCAACTTGATACCCGCTTTTTTGAATGCAGCGGTAAAACGCGGAATGGTGTAACCGATGATCTCCTCTTCGTTGTAACAAGGCATGACGAAGGAAAGTTCAGGGTCTGAAATTCGAGTAATTGTTTCCATAAATCAATCTCCGGTTCCTGCCGTTGCGCTTTCACCGCGAACAGTGGTGCGGCGCAAATCCTGCGCAAACATGGTTCTAGTGAATTTTCCCAGTCCGGATGGATGTTCGCCAAAAGTGGCGACACGGCTTTCGATCAAGGCTCGTTTGTCGGCCTCGACTTTCGTGGCGAATGTCATCGGACGACCCAGATCGTATTTTTCCAGATGGTTCGCGTAACCGTCTCGATGCCAGGCTTCGACATCGTAAGAAGTCGTCCATTCAGGATTGGCCGACAGGTTTTCAGCGAACGGAACGTGAAGCAAAATGCAGCGAAGATAATCCGTCGTCGCGTGAAGCGCCGCCGGTTCCGATCGAAGCTCGGCTTCATCAAGCATTGCGGAAATCGTCGTTTCCAGAAACTCAATCGCTTCCTGAGTCAGATAAAACCGTCCGATCATCGAATACTTGCTCAGCAAATTGCCGCCCAAACTGCCGTCAACCAGCGCGACGAAATTCTGCTTCGCCCATTCGACGCAGGCTTCTCTGGTCTGGAAAAGCTCTTCCTGACTTTCTTGCAGGAAATCGTCAATCATCGCCCGGAATGCGGGCGGCGCTTCGTCAAGCATTTGCTGCATTCGCACCATCACGTCGAAAGCCTTGATGCCTTCCTGATGCGCGTATTCGAACGGCTCTTCAAAATTGCCTTCGTAATAAAAGATCGTCAGCAGCAGATGAAAGACTCGCGCTTCCAGATATTCCTCGAAACTGAAGTCAGGCGTTTCGACCACCATCTCTTCGGTTTCGATGACCGGCGTTCCGGTGTAATCGCCGATGTTGCGAGCGACGACGCGAAACCGGGTTTTGAATTGGAACAGTTCGCGGCTTTCGGGATTGCTGAGCGGAGCGCCGTGCAACAGCATCAATTGATGCGCGGAGATTCGTTTGACTCCGGCTTCCAGCAAATCGCGAACGGCGTTCATAAACGAAGCTTTGGTTTCGCCCGGCATGCTCAGAATCAGTTCGCCGTAAGATTGCATTCCCTGTGCGATGACTTCTTTCTGAATGTCCGCGAATGTATCCAGACTGATGTTCGCCCGTTTGATGTTTTTCAGAACCGTGGGATTCAGCGATTGTACCGCCGCGGTCATCGGCAAACGGCCTTTGACCTTTCGCATGACTTTGATGATTCGCTCGCCGCGATTTTTGCCGGTCGTAGTGCGCAAGTACTGCGGCCAGTTGTAATGCTCCTGCAAGTAGCTGATGTAATCGGCGACTTCTTCGTCGCGCTGATACATTCCAAAGTTGTCGTCGGCAAAGCATAACGTGACCTCTGGCCGGATGCGTTCGGCGATGTACAACAAATCGGCCTTCACGTTTTCAACCGAATGCGCGTAAATCTTGCTGTTGGCGTCAACGCTGGAATTGCAATAGGTGCAACTGAACGGACAGCCGCGCGCAATCTGCATCATCGGGAAATATCCTGTCTTGAAATAATCGTCCATCAATCCCGACAGATAAGGCGAAGGAATTTCATCCAGATCGCGAATGCGTTCGACCTCTCCGCCAACGACGAATTCGCCAGTGCGCGGATGAATCCACATATTGCCCGGAACCGATTCTTCAAACACACCTTCGCGCTGACAACCGACTTCGGCAAGGCGGCGAATGATGTTCAGAAATGCGCGCTCGCCTTCGTAAGTCGGGCCGCGAACAGCAATGTCTATCTGCGACATTCCGCGCAAAAAGCTTTCCTGTTCGGCAGCCGTCAGCGGAAAGTTCGGCCCGCCCATCAGCGTCAAGACTTGTGAATTGCCAGCTTTCGCGTAATCGGCAAAGTGCAGCGCCAGGTTGTGATTCCACGAATAACTGCTGAGCGCCAACACATCCGGCGAACCGTCGTCCAGCGCAGCTTTCAAGTCTTCAGGCTCGCGGAAAATTTTGATCTCCAACGGATAGCGCGGATCGAGGTATTCGCGAACGTAAGTCGCCAGATTGGCTACACCCAGCGGATAAACATCCGAACTGTAAGTCAGTTGATTATGGCCAAGATCGGCTAAGAAGATGCGCATACTGCCTCCTGGTAAATCAGGCGTCTCGCCTGCTTTACTGTTTGTTGAATTCCTTCGGCGATGTCAGTCGGCGGCGTCCAATCAATCAGCCCCCGCAAACGATCAACCGTCACCGGGTCGTGCTGCATTTCTTCGGCGCGGGTTGGAATCGCGCCGAACTGCAATTTGTTTTCGGGGATGTTCAGAATCGAAGCCGCCGTCTCGATGAAGCCGCGAACCGCAGTCAATCGTCCGGTCGCCAGATTGACGATCTCTCCGGCCTGCGATTTACATGCAGCCAAACGAAGCAAACCTTCGGCGACGTCTTCGACATAGGTGAAGTCCCGTTTTTGTTCGCCCGCCGTCAATTGCAACGGCTGGCCGTCGGTTGCGGCTTTCAGCAACGAAGGCAACAATCGTCCGTCGTGTTCGCCAGCGCCATAGACAGTAAACAAACGAGCCGTGATTCCACTGATGCCGAATTCACGGCAACATCTGGTCAACAAGTTCGTCCCCATCAGTTTTGATTTGCCGTAAAGCGTGGTCGGATTGACCGACGAATCTTCAGCCAGATTGCCGCCGATTTCGCCGTACTCCAACGCAGAACCTACGTGAACAATTTGTTGACCCGGCCAGTTTGAATTTCGATTCGCCGCCATCGCTTTGCAGATTGTTTCAACCAATTCGGCGTTGATTCGATAAGCCATCGCTTCGTCGCGTTCTGAACGATCAACGCCGTAACCGGCCAGATTGAAAACCACGTCAGGTTTGATCTTACCTATGATCTCGGCAACGGAATCCAGCCGACGCAAATCCGCCCGGATAACCTCGCCCTCGATTTCGTAATCGGCGAAAACTCGCTCTGCCGCTTTCTCATCGCGCACGACCAGAAAAGGCTTTGTGCCCTGACCGCAAAGCCGCCGGGAAACCCAGCGGCCTATGAAACCTGATGAGCCGAAAACCAGGATGCTTCGCGCTTCGATTTTTGCGGGCAGGGATGCCCGCGTTCCTGTTTCCATCAAATCACTGCGATGTTGGTCAGATTGGTCGTTCGCCGATTCAATTTGATGACGACTGGAACCGCATTGCCGACCGGCGCGGTTGGCGGAATGACCACGTTCAATTGCCACAATCCGACAAAGCCAGGCGTCAATCCGCTGAAAGTAACTGTCGCAGGCACGCCGCCGACGGTGACGATCGGAGCGGTTTGAGTCGCATAGAACGGATTGGCGGGCGTGGGTTCGCCGGAAACCGGAGTTAGAGACTGGCCGTTGGCCGGATTTGTAAATTGTCCGCCGGGACCGTTGGCGAAGAAGGTTATGACACGCCCGCGCTCTTCCGGCTTCGCGCGCGGGTTTTGCGCCGAATCGCCATTGAGCGAAAAATCCTGATTGATTGCCACAGCCTGCCCTTTGCCCGTCGCCGAAATTGTGAAAACCCCGGGAGCCACTTCGCCGACGATCAGGTATCCGGTTGAAACCGGCACATCGTTATTCAGCGCTTCAATTCTCGCCAAACCGGGTTTGGTTTGATACGGAACCTGATAATTGATTTGAAAAGCTCCTGCGCCTTGACCGCCTCCGACGCCGACAAAAAACAACGGAGCGAGAACGCCGTTCACTTTCAATGAGACATTCGACAATTTGGTTGGCAGCGGAGTTGAACTGGCCGACACAGCGACGTTTGTTTGCGCTGGAAAACCTGAGCCGAAAGCGGCTTCGATCTGTCCGGGCGAACTGGCGCGAACATAACTGGCGGCATCAACCGACACCACGCTCGGCAAAGTTTTGCCGTAAATCGTAATCACGCCGTCGCGCGGGATGGAAGCATTCAACGATTGCCCGGCGCTGATTGTCGCGTCCGTTGCGTCAACGTCGTATTGGCTGGGCGTGGTGTATTTGATTCCATAAGTTCCGGCTGGCAACCCTTGCAGCGTGATGTTTCCACCGGCAATAGCTTTCACTACGACAACGAACTTGCCATCGGTGTTGACGAAAACCGCCGGGTCGAACACATCGGAAGTGGTTGTGGCTTTGATTCGCAAAGCGCCAGCCCGGATGAATCGGAAATATTGCCTGAGTATCTTCGCGCGGCTTCCCATCGTCAGCGTCGGATTGGCCGGGTTGCTGTCGTTGACATCGTAATAAGCGCTGCCGTCGTCGCTGCCTCCCAACGGAAACGCCAGCGCAAATTGTTGCCACGAAGAATTGTTCGCCAGCGTCAAATCAGAATGAAGATCGTTTTGTGTCGCTCCGATCAATTCCAGATGAGAAGTGTCAATCTTGTATTGAGCGCCGCGACTGGCAAATCCTCGCAACGCATCGTCGGTCGCTCCCGCGTAACGATGGTAGGAAACTTCTGAAATGAATTGAGTGACGCCGGGAACCTGTATCAATTGATCGAAGTATGCCAACGAATTGAACATGTTGGTGCAGGACGGAGCGACGAAATCCGGATTGAATCCGTTCGCTCGCAAACGATTTCCGGCGGCGGCCAAACAGTTTCCAATTTGCGTCGCGTTCCAGTTGGCTCCGGTGTCGGGTTCCAGAATGATTTCCACCGCGTCCGGCGTGAAACCAAATTTGTCGCGCATATGAATGAAAGCGGCCAACATAAACTCTGCATATTCTTCCGGAAAGTTTTTATGCTCGAAGGCCGAGGCGGTGAAATCAACGTAGTTCAGATTCAGGTAAAGCTTTTCGCTTCTGGCCGCCAGCCGTTGGCGAATCGGTATGATTACGTTCTCGATGTTGAAATCCAGTTCGGCGAATTGAAAACCGCTCGGATTTATCGTTTGCGGATCGTTATTATCGTTGATGATCTCGTACCATCGGTTTTTGAAATTGTCGAAAGAAATCTGGCCGTTGATGTACCTGGTGTAATAATCAACGGGATTTTCCAAACCGGCTCTGATTTCCAGACGAAACCTGTTCAGCCCCAAATCGTTGACCGCCAGATCGAACAACTGATTTTTGTAATTGACGAATGCAGGGTTGATGTTTGATCTGTTGGTGACGGAATTTGTTTCCAGCACCTGTCCGGCCTGAGCCACTGCTTCCCAACCAACAATCGTCTGGTAACTGGTGTTCGGATCAATCGTGATTTGAGCCTGTTGCAAGGGGGCAGGTTCCAAAGAAGGCTCCGACTTTGGAAATACTGCAACCAGAATCGCCAACCCAATTATGAGTAACCCTAACTTCGACATATGACTTCTCCTTTTTTCAGTGTCGGCCATAATTGTGATCTTTGGTTATTCGTCAATTGTGTGTAGCAATTTCAGTCGAGCTTGCCAGCGTCGTTTATTCAAGGGATGTAAAGCTCCATCCAGACGGCGTAATTCAACAATCCCCACAGAGCGCGTCCGTGATCGTGTTTGGCCGTCAAATGTTCATCAATCAGTTTTTTGACCGCCGCCGGTTGAAACAATCCGCGATCATTGACGCGTTCCGGCGACAGGTAATCGAGCAGAGTTTCTTTCAACTCATTTTTGAACCAACGGGAGTAGGGCATTTCCAGGCCGACCTTTTTCTTGTTCAGAATGGCCGGAGGCAGATGTCCTTCCATCGCGCGCCGCATGATGTTCTTTTTCCGCAATCCCGGCAGTTTCAATTTTGTCGGCACGCCGGACATGAAGTTCATCAGATCAGTGTCGGTCATCGGCACGCGAGCTTCCAGCGAATGCGCCATGCTCATCCTGTCGTTTTTGATCATCAGGTCGTCAGGCAGGAAAACCGACGAATCAACTTCCATCAACCGCGACAAGGTTTCATTGGCTTTCGATTGATTGAAAACCTGAGTGAAATGACGAACGGATGGTTGCGGATCGAAATCGGCGAACAACTGCGGCGCCAGCAATTCCCGTTTCTGCGCTTCGGTCAGCACGACGCGCCACCACATATGAGCTTCAGCCGGAGACAAATCCTGCCCGCCGATAAAACGCTTCAGCTTGAATTCCAGGCTCAGCTTTTTGTCCGAAACCGGCAAGCTGTTGACCATCGGCGCAATCAATTTCTGTCTGATGACGCGGGGCACGCGTTTGAACCAACTTGAGACTTTGTAGGCGGCGTGCGTGTCGTATCCGGCGAAAACCTCGTCTCCGCCTTCGCCAGACAGCACGACGACGACTTCGTCTTTGGCAATTTCGCAGACGCAATAGGTCGGAATGGCCGAACCGTCGCCGTATGGTTCGTCAATGAAGCTCAGATATTTCGGCAACAGATCGCGCACAATCTGCGGAGTAACGACCACCTCGCGTTGTACTGTGTTGAACTGATTGGCGACGATTCTGGCGTAAGGCAGTTCGTTGAAGCTTTGATCTTCAAAGCCGACGGAATAAGTGTGAATCGGTTCAGAGGTGTGGCGAGACATCAAAGCGACGAGCGTGCTGGAATCCATTCCGCCCGACAACAAAACGCCGACAGGAACATCTGCAACCAACTGACGTTCGACCGCCTGATCCATCAATTCGAAAGCGCGACGGCTGGCCGTTTGTTCGTCCAGCGATTCATCCAATTGCCAGGGGATTTGCCAATAACGTTGCAGTCTGGAATTCCCGTCCTTATCAACGCTCAGCCAATAACCCGGCGGAACTTCGTAAATGCCATCGAAAGCCGTTTGCTCGCCGGGGATGTAATCGAAGGTCAGAAAATCGTAAAGCGCCTGTAACGACGGGCGACGCTGGACGCGCGGATCGGCGATGATGGCTTTGATCTCCGATCCGAAGCGAAAGTAGTTTTCGTCGCGCTGATAGAACAGCGGTTTGATTCCGATGTGATCGCGTATCAGGTGAAGCGTATCAGTCCGGCTGTCCCAAATGGCAATGGCGAACATTCCGTTCAAATGCTCGGCCATCTCGACGCCAAGTTCTTCGTACAGATGCAACAGAACTTCCGTGTCCGTGCGCGAACGGAATTTATATTTTTCGGCAAGCTTGAAGCGTTCTTTCAACTCGCGAAAATTGTACAACTCGCCGTTGTATGTGATGAAAACGGTTCCGTCCTCATTCGCCATCGGCATATGGCCGGCGGTTGAAAGGTCAATCACGGACAGCCGACGGCTTCCAAGACTTATACGATGATTCGACCACGTCCCACGATCATTCGGCCCGCGATGCGCCAAAGAATCTGTCATTTTGTCAATCAGCGTTTGTTCGACGCGTTCGGCTTCCGGGTTCAGGCGCAAAACGCCGCATATACCGCACATAATTTTTAAGTTAAACGATCCTCTGGAAAGTTGAAGCTCATTGATCGAAAACCGGATTCAGATCACTCTGCAATATGAGTCATCTCCCGTTGTTGGTCTTGATTCATTTCCGCTGCGACGACGGCTCGTGAAACTGCCATCGGTCCCGCGTTCAGGGCAATGCGGCGAACGACCCCATCAGCCACCATTCCGATCAACAGGAATTGCAATCCGGTCAGCAACAGCAGAATCGCCGAAGTTGAAAGCACCGGCGTGTAAAGCACCGACCAATCGTTTGTCGGATGGCGCAATGATGAAGTAACAATGTCGAAAACCACTTTGGCAAAGCCCAGAAAACCAAACAACAGCGATGCCGGAATAAACACCTTCAATGGTTGAAACAGCATGGCCAGGCGCAAGACCAGCATGATGAAATCCATAAAATGACGCGGGACGATCTTCGACCGTCCGATCCGCGCGTAATAATCAATCGGGTGATAGATGACCGTATAATCGTCGGCCAACAGCGCCAACGTGATGGTCGTCGTGAAAGAAAACTTGTTCGACAGAACCGGAAAGTACTGAGTCGCCACTTCGCGGCGAAAAACTCGCAGCCCCGAATTCAAATCGGGAATCTTCCGACCGGCGATGCGTTCGGCCAACCATCCAAGAATCAATTTGCCGGGTTTGCGAATCAGCGGAATGTTGACGTTCGATCCGATGCGCGCGCCGACAGCCATATCCGCCGTCCTCAATTTTTCCAGCAACTCAGGAATTTGATCAGCCGGATAAGTTCCGTCGGCGTCTGTGATGGCAATGATGTCGTATTTGGCGGCGACGATTCCGGTTTTGAGCGATGCGCCGTAACCGCGATTTTTCAAATGCCGCAGCACCCTGGCTTCGGCCTTCAAAGCTTCGTCAGCCGTGCGATCCTGCGATCCGTCGTCAACGATTATGATTTCGTGCGCGATGCCGTGCTGTTGCAAAACCCGGCGGATGTTTTTCACCTCGGCTCCAACCGCGGCCTCTTCGTTGTAAGCGGGTATGACAACCGAAACCCGCAATTTGTCTTCATTCATTTTGATTTCTTACCGTCCGCAATAACGTTCTTGTTCCGTTGGCGACAGACAAAAACTTCTCCCCCGCCCAATGTTCCCGGAAAAACTTTGACCACCTCGAATTCCCGCTCAATCACTTTCCAGACATCAGGTCGGTAAGCTTTGACCTGAATCGGAATTGTGTAAACCAGCCAGACATCCGAATGACCTTGCCGGGCATTATTCAATTCCACCTGAGTTTGCGCCGCAGCCCATTGCGGAGCGAAATATTTGCTGTAAGCGACTCCGGCCAACCCCACGGCGACGACGGCATCATTGCTTCGGCGATTGCGTTCGACGAAATCGCGAGCGCCGGAATAATCCTGCTTTGGCAAAGCGTACACTCGCGGAACTGTCAAACTCGAAGCCAGAATCATCAGCGCGGCAATAGCAACACCTGCGGCGTTGGCCCATCGTTCACGAATCGGCAATGCCGGAATCAGCGACCGCAACCAATGCGGCAAAGTCAGAGCGCCGTGCATGACAATCAGCAGCGCAAAGCCCATGGCGAAGAAGAAAAGACGCGGCCAGAAATTGTGACTCCAAAGCAGGGTCGTCACTCCGACGAATACCGGCGGCAAAATCATTGAAAGCGTCGCCAGCGCGTCTCGTTTGAGCAGGCTGAAAAATCCGACTCCAACCAACGCTCCACCAGCCAGCAAAACAATCAACGCTGAAAAGCCCAGTTGCAAACTCCTCAAACTTTCTTTGACCAGCCACCACAAACTTATCCATTCCGATGGCTCGGACACTTCGTGCAAGCCTGTGTGCAGAAATTCCGGCAGAGCCAGCGCGTAAACCTGCAAGGTCAGAGTCCCGCACAGCGCCCAGGCCATAATCGGATACCAGCGTCGTTTGCCGATCAGATTTCTTTTTTCTCCATCGCGCTGGGACAATTTCGGCCACGCCAGCCAAACCAGGTAAAGCAATCCGTGAGCGGCGACGACAAACACCATCAGCATCTGAACCCATGCTCCCAGCGCGGCAACCGTCGCATAAGCCAACCACCAACCGAAACCGTCGCGACGCCAGGCTTCCAACCACAACCAGGTCGTCAGCGTGCTGAAAAACATCAAACCCATATAACCGCGCGCGTTCTGTGAAAACCAGATGTGATGATAAGACAGCGTTATCAGCGCGCAGCTCAGCAAAGCGACGCGAGTTCCGATGATGTTGCGCCCCAGCAAAAACAACGCCCAGATACTGCCGACTCCGAACATCACCGAAGGCAATCGAACCGCCCAGGCGCTTTCGCCGAACCATCGCGCCGAAGTATGCGCCAGAATCGTGTAAAGCAGATGCTGGTTTTGCGAAGTGAAGCTGGTGACCATATCTCCGAAAGGAAGCCGAATCAGGTCAATCACCATCAACACTTCGTCAAACCACAGATCGGTGTTCAGTCGAAACAATCTCAAAACCAGCGCGACCAGAGTCAGAACTGCCAGAACAGCCAAAGTTTTGAGTTCAGGCTTTAATCGGTTGACCTCATTACCTGCATTCCGGCTGAAGCCGGGACTCTGAACTTTGCGCCGCCAAACCATTCCCGCAACAATCAGCGCCAATCCATGCACAGCCAGCAACAATCGAAACAGCGTCGGCCCCCACGACAACGAACGCGACTGATCGGTCAACAGCGATTGTTGATAAACGGCATTTGATACCAGCGCCGCCGCCAGCAAAAGCAAACCGCCAAGAACGATGAGTAGAAAAGAAAGTGATCGCCGATTCATTGCACCTGCCCCCACAACGAAACCATTACGCCGCGATAAATAATCAAAGCGTTGTAAATCGCCCAGCCGATGATCGCCAACAACAACGGTTTGTCGCTGATCAACGCCTTGCTGGGATTGCCGCCATTGGCCGAATTCTGAGTCAGGATCATGTATCGCAACATTCCGTAAACGACGAAGATGGTTCCGTAAATCAGTTTGTCAGTGCCGAAACGCGCGACGGTTTCAGGCGCTACTGTGTAAAGCGTGTAACAAACTATCGTCGCGCCAACCAGAATGTTGTTGACCTGATCGAGAAAACTGACCGTGTATTCGCCGAGCACCTGACGATGTTCGCGCGCCGATTCGGCCAGCAACAGAATCTCCTGCCGCCTTTTGGCAAAGGCCAGATACAGCGCCAGCAGAAAAGCGCAGGCGATCAACCAATGCGTCGGCGTAACGCTGACTGCGACCGCTCCGCCAACCACGCGCAAAACAAAACCCGTGGCGATGGTCATGCAATCCAGAATCACTACGTGTTTGACAGCCAGCGAATAACCCAGAGTCAGAACTCCATAAGCTCCGGCCAACGCCATAAACCGCCAGCCAATGGAAGCCGCGATTCCAAACGCAATCGCCAGCAAAACAATGACAGACAGCAACGACAACGAAACCGTAAGCTCGCCGGAAGCAATCGGGCGAAGACGTTTTTCAGGATGCGCTCGGTCGGCTTCGGCGTCTGCAACATCGTTGATGATGTAAAGCGAACTGGAGATCAGACAAAAAGCTGCGAAAGCCATCAACGCCAATCCTACCGCATTCAAATCCCCTAGCTTTTGACCGAACAGCAGCGGAGCCAGAACGAACAGATTCTTCGTCCATTGATGCGGACGCATGGAAATCAGCAACGCGCGCAATCTGCCTCGTTGCGCTATCGTTTCAGCTTGTTCAGAAATTGTTGTTACTGGTTGCGCCATGTTTACCATGCATTACCGGGAACTTTTACGACTTCACCCGGTCGCTACCGCTCCCGGTACTGAACCAAATTCCATAAAGAATCGCCGCCATCAAAACGAACAGCGGCAAAGGTGAAACTCCCTGAGCGGAAAATCCGCCGTACTGTCCGCCCATATTTTGCAGCGTGGTCAAAGCGGGCAATTTGAATCCGCCTATGAAAACGTTGACCAGCGGATCAATCACGCCAAGTCCGCGTTCGACATCTCTGTACATGGCCAGACACCACGATTCAGTCAGCGCGGCAACGGCAATGAAGTAAGCCGGCATCTTCGGCAACCGCATCAACACAATCGCCGACAGAATGAACAGCAGCGGAAAGGCCGGAGCGAAATATCGAATGCCGCTGTTGAATTGCAGCCGCGAATAACCAACGCAACTGAAGAAAATCCACAGCGCCGCGCTGATCGCCGCCAGCGAAAACAATTCCCAGCTTTCCAATTGCCTGTGACGCCGGTTCACCCACCAGGCTGCGAACGCCAGCAGAAACAGCGGACAACTGGTGAACAATCCGTATCGGTAATCCGCCAGCAAAGCCAACAGCAAATCCGGTTGCGGCAAACTGAATCCCTGATAACCCTGTTCGATATAAGCGACTTTCGGCATCCAATGCTGAGCCGGAAGAAACGGATGGCCGAAACTTCGCCATTGATAAAACCACAGCAGACCGACCGGCGGCAGAGTTCCCAGCACATACATCGCGCCGTGACGTACGGAATCGGCAATCGAAGCTTCGCGCCAACGTTTGATCAATCCGTAAGCGAACAAACCGAGCAACATCACCATTCCGCTGTAATCCATGAGCAAGGCAGTTCCGCCTCCGATGCCGCCCAGAAAGTATCTGGTTCGCGTCGTCAATCGCCGACTGCCGCTCGGGTTCCACATCACCACCAAAGCCAGAAAAGCGGCATTCGCCATCAACATATTCTGGTTCAGGAAACCCGTGCGGAAAAAAACCGGCGTGCCGAATCCGTAAAGCAGCGACAGCAACAACGCCCATTTGTCCGAAGCGAAAACCTGTCTCAGCACATAAAACATGACCACCACGCCGAGCGCGGAAATCGGAGCCATGCACAAAGCCTGAGTCACCAAGGCAGCCAAACCGAATTTGATGTCGTAACCGCGCTTCCAGGATTCTTTGAAAAATTCTCGCGCCAATGGCCACGGCGAATTGTAAGCGGGCGGTTCGGTCAATCCGCTGGCCGCGCGTTGTTGACGAACGCGTTCGACCACGCGGTCAATGACCGGACGCGCAACGGCGTAAGGAATCGCCGCGATCATCGAAGCTCCGGGGTTGTTGTTGATGTGCCAACCGTAACCGGGCTTTTCAAACAAATCAGGATGCAGGTTGGCGTACTCGTCAACCCGAAACGAAAAGTGATCGCCGATGGAAAGCGCCGGATAAATTTCACGCACGACGTTGGTGGCGAAATGCATCGCGTAAACCAACCAGCAAGTCAGAAACAATCTCCAGGCCAGCCCGCGCGTCGTAAACCGCCACGGTTCAGGTTCGAATCGCGACAAGGCTTCCGATTCAGACGATGCCGAACTCGTTTCCCAATCCGCTACTCGATTTGCAATCACTGTGTGACCTCACCCTGATAAGCCGCGCTTCCGACCGCCGCGCTGTCGAAGCGGCGCGAACCCAAGTGCAATTTCCTTCGCCCGAACCACCACGCGCTGAGCCAGATCAGAACTTCGCCGATGAACAATCCCGCCGCCGCTCCGCCAACGCCAGAGGCGAAATAACCAGCCGGAACCAGAATCACAGCGGCAATCGCGCCGATCAATGCCGTCAGCATTTCTGCGGTCTGATGTCCGGCGGCGATCAAACCGAAACGGTAATGACCGCTGATGGCCGCCACAGCGCAAACGCCCGCGAACCATTGCAACGCCACGCCCGCCGGAGCAAAAGCCTGGCCGTAAGCAATTCTGACAACCAACGGAGACGCCATCACCCAGATGATCGCTCCGACAAACGACAGCGCCACAATCAATCGCATCGAACGCGCTATCAGTGCGGCAAACGAACCGTCCGCAGCCGCCCAGGACCTGGACATCGTCGGCAGCATATTGAAGAAGTAAAGCCAGACGAAGGTGTGAAGCGCCATCAGAATCCGCATCGCTCCGCCGAAGTAACCTACGTCTTCAGCCGTCGCCATCAAACCCATAATCAACGTCGCGCCGGACATTTTGACGACCCAGAAAATCTGGCTCAATCCGATGGTCGCGCCTTCGCGAACCAACCGGGATGAAACGCTTAACCGCAGATGAATTCTGCCGTTCAATTGACAACGATACATCCAGACGCCGAAAGCCGCTGCGCCGATCAATCCGGCGGTTTCCGCCAATCCGACCATCCAGATTTGCGAAGCTTCGCGAACGAATCCAAAGACCATCGCCGCAAAAACCATCTGCCGTATGATTTGAATCGCCGCGACAACTTGCATTCGGTCGTGACCCTGAAAGACCCATTGCAATAGCAAGGGCATCGCCAACAGACTCAAACCGTAAACCAACAACAAGCGCGTCAGCAGCGGCGAACGATCGAAGCTCAGAGAGAAGACGACCACGCCAACATACAAACAGATTGCCAGAACCAATCGAACCAGAAAAATTTCCGAAACCAGCGCGTTCGTCCGTTCGGGCGATTTGGCGATTTCGCGCGCGCCGAATGGATTGAAGCCTTGTTCGACGACCAGACCGGCACACATCACCACAGCCGCCGCGAATTCGATGTAACCGAATCCGTCCGGCCCGGCCACTCGCGCCAGATAAGCGAACGCCGCAAAGGTCAACGCCTTCGCGGCGATTTCGGCTCCGGCCAGTGATAGGAAATTTTTGAACAACATCTATCTTGGAGCGCGGACATCCTTGTCCGCAGGTAAATTCACTGCTTCATCGGCAAAATCGGCAATTCCATTTTTCCGCTCGCGTTGTAATCCGCGCGTTCGCCAACGGGCAAAGGCTCAGCCTTCCGCCAGACCTTTGCGCCGATCATGGCTTTGGCCAATTGAACCGGTTGGAAAGTGATGCTCGGCCACAGGAAAATTTCGTTGGTGCAATAACATTCTTTCGCGCTGATCGAAGCTCTAAGCCGACGCGTTTCTTCAGAATGCCAGATTTCGTTGAATGATTTCTGCCGCAGATTGCCGATTGGTTTGTGCTGTTCACAAAGCCCAACGTCGCCGTTGGCGTTGATGACCACGCTCAACACTCCTGCGCGGCAAGGGATGACTTGCCGTTGCTCTTCGGCGGTTTTGACTTTCGCCCATTGCAGCATCGGTTCGACTATGCTGCCGTAACGGCTTTCTTCGCGCGGCGCCCACAAACGTTTGACGTATTCGTAAAGCCTCTGGTATTCGGCCAGCTTCGGTCCCTGCAACGAAGGATTTTTGCGGTCGCCGCGAATCAGCGCCAGATTGTGATGCGACATTTGCGGACAACGCTCGTACAGGTAAGTCGTCAGCCGCCGAATCTCGTCCATGTTTTCGGCAGTTGCGGTTGAAATTGAATGAATCTGCAACCGTGAATCTTCGCGTTGCAATTCAACCAATGCGTCGTAAGTTTTCATCGCATGTTCAAAAGCGCCAGGAGCGACGCGGAACCGGTCATGGAATTCCTGCATGCCGTCAAGCGAAAGTTCGATAGCGAAAATCTTCAGGCTTTTTTCCTTCAGCGTTTCACGAATCTGCGCGATGGTTTTGTCCGTGTACCAGCCGTTGCTGGGAACGTAAATTTCCTTGACGCCGTTTTGCTGAATGAACTGGCGACAGATCGCGCCGAACTCTTTTCGCAAAAAAGGCTCGCCGCCTGAAAGATTCAGGTTTTCAATCGGCCCCAGTTCTTTGGACAAAGCCACGATTTCTTCAAAGCTCAGGTCGTCGCGTTTGTTCAGACTCGACCAGTAAAAGCAATGTTCGCATTTCATATTGCAGATCGAATTGATGAACAGGATCACGAAAGGCGGGCTGGTCACGTCCGGTATGGCCAGATTCTGCCAGTTCAAACGCGCGTGTTTTGCGACTCGGTTTAATAGCTGCATGGTCATTCCTTGGAACGCGGACATTCTGTCCGCGTGTATGTTGTAATTGAGAAATCTACTCCAGCGTGAAGGGCGGACTGGAAGTCCGCCAACCAGTTTGCGGACGGGAACGTCCGCGTTCCGGCTATTTCCGTGTTCCGGCTATTGTCCGCTTTCCGGCTTAATGTCTGCGTTCGGTCAGTGTTTGTTTGACGGCTCGGCCCCAACGCCTGATGGTTAGATAACCGTCAAGTTTTCCTTTGACCAGCAATTGCAACTGACGCGGCGATTGCAGGTAATACATATCAACACGAGGCAGCAAATGAAGCGGGTCGTCGTTCGCTCTGCGCAATTCTGTAGTGCAGGCCGAACGAACCGCTCGCGCCACTGCATCTTCCGCCGAATTGTCCAGGTAACCGAATGGGTAGGCGAAACTTTCAACCTGCTGGCCGGTGTAATCGCTGATTTCGACGCATGAACCGGCGATCTCTTCTTCGAGTTGGCTGGATGACAAAGCGCGCAAATCGGGATGCGTGCGAGTGTGCGCGCCAATCTCAATTCCCAACGCCGACAACTCTCGCACCTGTTTCCACGACAGCATGTCGCGCCAACCCAAACCGGCGGGCGGTTCGGCCCAATCGTTGCGACCATCCATATGACCGCTGATGACGAACACCGTCGCCGAAAAATTGTGCCGAGCCAGCACAGGTGTCGCGTCGTCGTAAAAGTTGGCGAAGCCGTCATCGAAAGTCAGCGCGGCGCATTTTTCCGGCCAGCGGCCTTGCGATTTGAAATGAGCGACGGCTTCGCGCATTGAAATTCCGCGATAACCGATTTCCGACAAACAAGCCATCTGATCGGCGAAAGTTTGCGGCGCGACGGAAACCACCGAACCGCTGTCGTCAATCGAGTGATAAGTAAGAATCGTAAACATCTTCAATCGGTATTCGAGATTCTTGAATTCGCCAGTTCGCTTGTCACAGCTTTTGGCTCACCGGCATGCGGTTCGCCGAAAACGTAGCCAAGCAGTTCGCCCCACGACCAGGCGATCAAAAACCCCGCGATCAATGGCAGAGCCAAAATCATCTGCACTGCCGTTCGATTCTGCCTGAGCATGTGTTTGCAATTGCGCATCAGCAGCAATGCGGGCAAAAGCGGCGTCATCGCGGCGAATAAAATCCTCTGTTTCAATCCCGCGCTGACCGTTCTGGTTTCGGCAAAAACTCTGCCCCATTCGGCGCGCTCGCGGACGGCGTGCCAGTAATCAAACTCCGGTCGGTGTTTGTAAACTTTCAGCGTCGGATCAAGCCGCAATTTCATGCCGCGCTCTCGCAAAGCCCAATGCACTTTCGTTTCGCTGTAAGCTTCGCCCCAGACATCGCGGGTGATTTCCATCGCTTCGCGTTTGTAGGAGATGTTGAGGTCGGAAACGTATTCGGCTTCGGTTGCCGCCAACGGACTGCCGTATCGCCCGTGATCGCAGTAATACGCGGCCCAATGCAACGGATGATCAACCACGTTGTCAATCGAACCGCCAATCACCGCGTCGGGCAATCGGTCGTGAGCCGCCAGAATCTGTTCGACCCAATCCGTTGCCGGAATAACCTGATCTTCGGTCATGGCAATGACCCGTCCGCGCGCCATCTGCAAACCGATCGCACGGCGACGGTCGCAAAGTCTGTGTTGATGCGCGGGGACGTTCGGATCGGCGGCGATTCCCAAATCGGCGACAAAGGGAAAATTCACTGCCGGAAATTCGGTTTTCAAATCGCCAATCTCGTTTGACCATTCGTCGTACGGAACGATGATCTCAGCAACCAGCGATTGAACCTGCGGCTGCAAGGCTTTCAGGCATCGGCGCATGGTTTCTTTGCCGCTGATCACTGTGATCAAAATGGAAATCGCGATGTCGTTTTTTGCCTGGTGATTCAAGATCGGTTTGAAAGCGATTGCTACTGTTTAAGTTCGCGACGTTGACTCAAGATACGAATCCTTCTCGCTCGATATGCCTTCAGGGCCGCCGGTTCGACCGGTGACATAACCGGCCAATTCGCCCAGCGACCAGAAAATCTGCAACACGAAAACCAGCGGCAACGCTGGCACAATGCGATTCAGGTGACGGCCTTTGGCCAATGCCAACCGCACTATTCTCAGCGTCAGAACAAACGGCAACAGAAACGATATGCCGGAGAAAACCGCGCGCTGAACCAGGCTCATATCTTTCGCTCGCGTTCCGGCAAACGAACGTCCCCAGACAAATCGTTCGCGCAAAGCCGGAATCAGCCGCAAACCGTGACGAGCCTGATAAACGACCATCTCAGGATCGAGCCGCAACTGTTCGCCCAATCGGCGCAATTCCCAATTGACTGCGGTTTCGTGAAAGGCGTTTTGCCATTGATCTTTGACTTGTTCCAGCGCTTGTCGTTTGTAAGAGATGTTGCTGTCGCTAAGAAATTCAGCCGGGCCTGTCGGCACAGGATTCATGTACCGGCCAAAATCGCAAAGGTAGACAGCCCAATTGAGCAATCGGTCAACTCCGTTTTCGACCGCGCCGCCGATGGCCGCTTCCGATCCGCGATGAGCCGCCAGCATTGCGCCGCACCATCCGGGCGGCGGAGCGGCGTGATCTTCCAGCAAGGCTACGATTCTGCCGCGCGCTTGATTGATGCCGATGGCGCGCAGAATGTCGTGATGTTCGCGGCTGAAATCGCCGAACAGCGCAGCGTCAACTTTGTCGCGGGCGTCAATGAATCTGACCCAGCGAAATTGCGCCGAAAGTTCCGCCACGCCGTCCAACCGGTCGTCGTATGGAACCAGACACTCGACGCCGTGTTCCATCGCGCTGGCTTCAAGCGCGGTCAGGCAATTGCGCATCGGCGCTGAACCGCCTGCGATGATGGCAACCACGACGGAAAGCTCCGGCGCGTTGTCGTCTGCGTTGGTCTTTGTTTGCTCTGTCATTATTCGATCTTTGAAAGGCTGTCGCCCGGCCCGGCCAGAAAGCCGACCCATTCACCGAACACATAAGTCGCCGTGATCGGAACCAAATGCGGCAACACCTGAATGAATTTGTCCACGCGATGGCGTTTGCGATAAACGCGCGATGCGGTTCGCGCCCACAACAACGGAACCATCAACGGCGCGGCCAGCAGATAAACCAGTCGGAATGCGGCGGAAACATTTGTTCTGCGAACGCCTGCGAAAGCGCGGCTGAACAGGTAACGCTGCCACAGGTAATAACCGAAACCAAACGGCCCTGTGTGATAAACCACCAGTTCAGGTTCGGCCAGAAAACGTTCGCCCGCGTCCAGCAGAGTTTTATTCAGCACGGCTTCCCAATAACCGCTGCCTTCTTCGGGCAGATAACGCAGCAACAGATCGCGGCGATAAACGCAGTTGGCGGCGCAAACATCATCTGTCGTCCCGCGTTCCAGCGGCGGCATGTAAGAGTTGTACTCAGTGAAGTAGACAGCCCAATCCATCAGGCGTTCGTAATTGGCGTCGGCCACCACGCCCCGGATGGCGGCGACAGGTTTTTGATTCAGGTCGCCTTCTTCAATGCAACGCAGAATCGTGGCAATCCAATCTTCGCGAGCCACGCAATGCTCTTCGATGATGGCGATGTAATCGGCCTGAGCTTGCTCAATTCCGCGACGGCGCAAATCCGGCACGCTTTCGCCCGGCGGACGATGAATCAATCGAACCCAGGGAAAATCCCGTTCGATCCCGGCGGCGATTTCACCTCCGGCGCGATCAACCACAATGAATTCAAGCTCAGCCTGATTGCGTTGCGCGTCCAGCGATTGCAAACAACGATTGATGAACGGCGGTCCAACGCAGGAGGCTATGACAATTGACAGTTTCGGTTTTGACATTGTTGAACAATCAAGAAACGCCTGTCGGCGTCAGGTGTTTATTTATAAGTCGTCGGTTGTCGCTCGTTGTTGGCGGAAAGGCCGGAACCCAACTTTTCCGAGGGCGATGGTTGATTTCGCGACGAACCGTCCAGATGATGCAGCATCGTTCCCCAAACAACGCAGAACCCGCAGTACCAGAAATAAAGCCAGTGCAAAGGCACGACGCGAACGGCGAACCAGATGCCGGAATGATCGGCAAAGTAACGATAAAAATCCATGTTCAAGGCGGTCACGATTGAAAGCATAACCAGAGCCATAACTCCGGTCACCGGCCACCAGATTGCCAACGGCATCAACAGACTGCTCAGGCAAACCATTGCCACACAGAATCGCTGAGTCGGTTTCGCGTTCAGCGTATTGGCAACGGCTCCGGCGCGCAGCATCAACCGAATCCACGGCACGCCTCTGTCGAAGATGTCGGTTTTCAGAATGCTCCACAGCGTCCATTTCTTCAGATGCGTTGCCTTGACCTGCGGAGCCAGCACAATTTGAAAACCGGCGGCTGTGACCCACGTTCCCAGCTCTATGTCTTCGATGGCCGGACGACGGTAACGCTCTTCATCGAATCCGCCGAAAGCCAGAAACAGATCGCGACGCATCGCCCCGCATCCGCTCCAGAAAGTGCTGACCAACCCGCCATTGCTGTGGTGAACATAATGATGGAAAAGGTTTTTGTATTGCGAGAAGAAACTCGGATCGGCGGGCGTTTCGTCATAACAACCGACGACGGCGTCAATGGACGAATCTGCGGCGAAGACTTCGGCAAAGCGCCGAAGCGTGTCTGAATGAACGCAAACATCCGCGTCAATGAAAACCAGATACTTGCCTTTGACGCGAGCGACCCCGCGATTGCGCGCTCTGGCCGGGCCGCCCGGACCTTCAATCCGCATGTATTCGTAACCGTGCTGCCTGACAATCGGCTCCACGGCTTCGGTCGAACCGTCATCCACCACCAACACGTCGTAATCGTCGAAATCCGATTCGGCCAGCGCCGCCAGACATTTCTTCAAAAACTCATTGGAATTGAAGACGGGAATGACGACGGAAAGTGTGGGCGTGGATTCCGGCGGGGCGCAGGTTGTTTTTACTTTTTCGTAATCACACACTTGTTATCTCCGGCAAACTGGCGCGTTCGATAAGCCTGTTGGCTTCCGGCAAACCTGGAGTTTGACAGCCCTACAATCATTCGACGAGCCATAGTTCAAAAATGGTGGGGATTTTAGAAATTCAACCTCTGCGGAAACGGTAAAACGTTCTCAAAGCGATAAACCAATCTTTCAAACCGATCTTCTTCCCCTCCTCTTTGCTGCGAGGGAAATAGCTGATCGGCACTTCTCTTATCTTGTAACCTTTGGCCAGGACTTTGGCTGAAATTTCGTGATCCAGTTCAAAGCCGCTCGTCTGAAGCTCCAACGGTTTGATGACTTCCTGTTTGAAAAGCTTCAACGCAGTCACGGTGTCTGTCAGATAACGTCCGGTGCAAATCAGCGAAGCGAAGCTAAGGCTTTGTCCGCCCAGATATGCGGGCCAGGATTGTCCTGGATGTTTTCCGGTCAGCAGGTTGATGAAAACTCCGCCGTTCGGATGTTTCATATATCGGCTGCCGTAAACAGCGCCCGTGCCGTTTTCAAACAGAGCCAAAAACATCTGCACATAATCGTTCGGATCGTATTCCAGATCGGCGTCCTGAATGATGACGAAATCTCCTGTGGCCAAAGCCAGTCCGGTTCTGACTGCTCCGCCCTTGCCCTGGTTCACTTCGTGAGTTCGCAAAATGACTTCGGAAAATTGACCGGCGATTTCCGCCGTGCGATCGCTTGAACGGTCGTCAACGACAATGACTTCCTTCTCCAGATTGAAGCGCGACAAATCAACGGCCAGAACTTTTTCCAGCAAACGGCCAATGAACTGTTCCTCGTTATAAGCTGGAATGATGACTGAAAGCTTGCGTGTGTTCATTGCTCAAATATTTTTCGATCAATGCCAGATCGTCTTTGGTGTTGATGCCGACGGATTCGATTTCATCCAGCGCCGGAAAAGTGCAAACCGCCGTTTCGCCGTCCTTCTGTTTCGCCAACCAGGGAATGAACGGCAGGAAATTTCTTTCCTGAGTCGCGCTGCCGATGCCTGCTTCGGCGGCGAAGCGCGGCAACAATTCCAGATAAGCGCGTCGCGACAAACTGAACAAACCAATGTCGCCTTCTCCGCTCACAGGCATGTCGTCTGCTTCGCGACGTTGCAGCAAATCAACTATTTCCCCGCGTTCGTTTCTGACCCAATGAATATAAGGCTCCGGTTTGATGATCGTAGGCATGACGACCGCAGCGTCTTTTCGCGCAGTCGCGGTTTCAGCCAACCGCTCGATGGTTTGACGACGAACCGCTATTTGATCGCACCAGGTGATCCAGACTTGATCAGGTTGATGATGGCGGACGACTTCCTGCGAAATCATGATCGCGTCCAGCATTCCCGTTGGCGCTAATTGAATCTCGAACTCAATCGGCAATCTCAGACGCGAGCAATGGCTTTCCAAAGCGACTGCTGCGAACGGATGAATCACCAGAACAAAGTGATCAATCAACGGCGCATAAAGATCGAACAGGTAATCAATCATCGGTCGTCCGTTGACCGGAAATAAAACCTTCGGTATTTCCGATTGCAATCGCGACCCCAAACCCGCCGCCGGAATAATCATCAACCGACTCATGCTCCGTTCACCCCCAAAGTAGTAAATAAGGATTTCAAATCGGGAAAGCTGCCGACGAACCGTTTTGATTCTGACTTTCTGCCCGTCCTGACCACCGCCGCGTAAGCGCCGGATGCAATCGCCGAAGCCAGCCCAGCCTGACTGTCTTCAATGATCAATGTTCTGTCGGGTTCGACTCCGGCTCTTTCCATCGCAGCCAGATAAATTTCCGGTTCGGGCTTTCCCGCATTCACATCTTCGCCGGTGACGATGACGGAAAACGACTCTCCCCAACCTTGCCGGTTCAACACTGAAGCAGTGGTTTCGCGCGAAGCTCCGGTTCCCAAAGCCAATCTGATTTGATGGCCGCTCAACTGGCTGATGGATTCCGCGCTGTCGTCAAAAGCTATCTCTTCGATGGCCAGACATTCGCGAGCCAGTCTTTGTTTGAAAACGACCCATTCGTTGATCTGCGCTTCGGTCGGATTCAAATGCAAAGTGAATTCTGAAACTACATCTTTCGTTTTGCGCCCGGCGATTTCATCGTAAGCCGGACCATCCACTCCCAATTTCTGCCACAATCTGGCGAAGGCTCGTTGATGACAATTGGTCGTATCAACCAGCACTCCGTCCATATCGAAAATCAGCAAATCGAAATCGTTGATCATTTCAGTATTGATCCGGGCGAAGCCGCGCCTTTGGGCGATTGCTCCGTCAGGACATATCCGGATTCGGTTGCGCCAGGCTTTTCGCGCATAGCTTTCGGTTTTCCGATGAAGGCCAGAACCAAAGATTGCAAGCCTTCGCGGATTGAAGTTCTGCGAACTTTTTCGGGCGAAAGCGGAAAGAATTTGACTGGCGTTTCAATCAGCTCGGCTCGATTGGCCAACAGAAACGACAGCAATTGTTGATTGAAACTGGGATGCTTCAAATCTAATCGCCCGGTTTGCAAATAAGATGCTCTGATCGCTCTGGCCGCCGACAGCGTGTCCGACAGATAACGCCCGTAACGAAGCAGATATGCCAGGCTGAGCAAATGACTGCCCAGATAACTGATTGCGCCGAGCACGACATTGTGCCGGTAACGCAGTTTGTAAGATTCGCGGATGTCTTTGACGGACAACCGGCGGCTTCCCCACACGGCGTCCAATCGCCTGTTGGTCAGCAGCGAAGCGATGTTGACGATGTCTTCGCCCTGATACATCCCGGAAGAATCGAACAGGATCACGTAATCGAAATTTTCATCGGTCAGGGTTCGGCGGAAGGCGTCGGTTTCGGATTCGCCTTTGACGGCGACGTTGCGAACGGCAAACGGCAACGAACCGGTGAAGCTGTAAGGCAACGATTCGTCGTTGCAATAAAAGACAGTGATTGAAAAAGGCAATCGCCCAAGTCCGCCTCTCAGCGCTTCCAGAATCGTCTGCGTTATCTTGTTCTGCGTCTGTCCGTCCAACAACCAGACGGCGATGCTTTGACGTTCTCCGGTTCGCAGCGCGGTTTCGATGAACGGCAAAAGAACCTTCGACGCATCGTGACAGCCAGTGCTTCCCTCTTCGTAATTGGCGATTCTGACCAGGCGCGGGTCTTCCAGAGTTTCCAGCCGGCCCAATGGCACGTAGGGCTTTTCGTCCGTTCCCTGCTCGCGGTCGTTCAACAAATAATGCGTGATCAGACACGGCGTCGGCAGCGAACGCGTGTTGCGGTCTTTCAGGTAATAAACCGCGCGATCAATGATGTCCACGGCGCTGCTGTCTGGAATCTCAGCGTCTTCCTGCAAATTGGTGATCAGCAATTTAATCGCCGTCAGATTCTGCGCGATGGTTTCGCCAAGACCGGCGGTCAGGTAGGACGGAAACAAACTGGAATGCTGAGTCCCCGGCGCGTAAATGATCAAATCGGCTTCGGCGATTTTCGCCTGCAATCGCGGATTCATCGCCGGTGTGATTGATCGCTGCTCGATGAACTTGTCAATCTGTTGAATCGTCGCCGTCGCCAGCCATTTTTCCTCTTCCGCCGTCGGAATGCGATCGAACAGGTAAATGTCCTTGATGTGATTTCGCCGTTTGCTGCTGACAATTTCGGCTTCGGTGGTCAACAACCTGTGTTCGCGATTCAACGCCACCAGACAGGCGTTTTCTCCGGTGGTCACGTTTTCAATCAGGTCTTCCGGCAGATTCAACAGCGCGCAGTAATCGGCGATGGTCGAGTTGAAATCCCTTCCGACTTCCAAAAAACATCCGGCGAAAACTATGTTCCCAAGACTGCAATCGTGGAAGGAAAATGAATTTCCGCTTTCGATCAATTCCCGCTCGAAACTTTTCAGTTTGCGCGCCAGCCCTGACCGCGCGGCTTCGTTCAGCTTTTCCTGTTTGGTCAGAAGCTCCGCTTGCCAATCGGTTGACGGCGCGGCTTGTTTATCTGAAAGCAATCGCAAAGTCGTCAGACCTTCATCATCAGTACATCCGACCGGCAATCGCAGATCAAGCAATTCGATCAACTCCGGTTGGCAGCGTTGCAGTTCAGTGGCCATGCGCGAAGCGTTCTTGCGAAAATCCGACGGCCCAAGGCTGTCGCCCAGAAAGCGTCTGACTTCGCCTGTTGAAGCTCCGTCGTCATAACCGTTGACGGCCAGAGTCAGTTTGACCTGCGGGTGGTTGATCAATCGTCGTGAAAGCACTCTTGATCCTCTGCCGCCGGAAAACAGCACGACTTTGACGACAGACCTTCGACTATCATCTGGTAGCGAAGCGTCTGACTGACCAGACACATTCAACATTGACAACAAAGGTTCGGAAAATGCCATGGCTTACTTCTCTTTCGCTGTTTGCGCCCAGACAGCGGCCAGATGACTGTTGAAAAACTCTCGTCGGCATAGCCATAAAAAAATCGCCGTCAGCAACAACGGAGCGCTTTTGAACAGTCCGATTGAAACCAGTTCGAACGCCGAATCGAAATTGTGAATCGAGCGCAGAAGATTGACGAGAATCAGATTTTGTCCGATGGAAAGTATGAAGATGGCAGCGATCAACGAAAGCGCGCCCAGGCTGAAATGCCTGTGAGCAGCGACGACGTACGCCAGCAGCAGGAAAAGCACTGACAGGTAATGTTCCCAAACCGTCTGCGAAACCAGCAGGCAGAAAACGACGGCCATCAGAAACTCAAAATGCCTCCCAGCCGCTGCGGTCATTTTCTGTTTGCGCCCTTGCCAGATCAGATAAGCGCACAAAGTCACCATCAGCAGTTTGACCAACAACACAGAAACGCCGACCAACCGCGCATCAACCGGCGGCGAAGCCAGCAGCTTCAGATTCTCCGCCGTGACGTACAACGAACTGTTGTAAAACCACGGGTAGGCGTTTTTCAGTCCCTGCGACATCATCTGCAAAAACTGCGCGTGAACCTGCCAGCCCAGAATCAACAACGAAACCAATCCGACACCGGCAAGAATGACCGCAGTGTTTCGCAAATACCGCCAGCCAGAAGTTACGACCAGAGGAAGCAGCACGAACACAAAGGCCGGTTTGATCAGAATGGCCGCGACCACGCAAGCCGATGAAACCCAGAACCGCTTGCGAACGTGTCCTATCATCGCTGCGACCAACAGCAAAAACACTGTCGGAGTCGTTTGCCCGCCTACGCGGTAAACAGACCAGAAGGGTTGGTAAAGCAGAACCAGTCCGGCGAACAAAGCGGCGTATTGCCATTGAGCCGCGTTTGTATTTTCGGCGAATTTGCGATTGTGCAGATAAAGCAACCACAAGGCGGCGAACAGGGCTAGCGTGTTTTGAAGCTTGAACACAAGCAGCGAGGATTCAGCCGACAGCAATCCGAGCGGCGCATAAAGCAAGGCCGAAATCGGCGTTCCCCAAAAAGCCAGACCGCCCTGCGGCGCAGCGCCGTTGATCAGGCTGTCAGGGTTGTAAAGGTCGGCGATTTGCCAAGCGACAATCCGACGACCGGTGTCGTAAAAGTTGGCGAAGTCCCAGCCAATGCCCGCCGGAACCAGGCTGCCGGTCACAGCGACGACGACGATCAACGCCGTAAACACAATCGTCATCCGCCTGTAAATACGCGCCGATTCCGCCGATTGCATCAGACGCCAATCGCCAATCAATGTGTTCAAGACAGATTGCATTTGTTGATTCGGTTATTGCGCGCGAGGTTTGGTATATGCCGGTTCAAAATCGGCTGGCAGTTTTTCGGCGTAAGTCGGTTGCCAATGCCCCGATTCGGCAGACTTGCGATCGCGTTCCAACAGCGTCTGCGCCGTCAACGGTCCTTCAGCAACCTTGAAACCATGTCCGGTCAACGATGGGCCTTCGACAATCCAGACCGGACGATCGGAATATTGTTCTAGCAATTTGGCTCGCAAACCGGCGTTGTTGTCCCAGGCGTAAACCGGCGCATCGGCGCGCAGATCAATCGGGTTGTAAATCGCCGCCGAGGCGTAATCGGGTGAATGTTTGCCGCGAATCAGAATCAGGCTTTTGCCGAAGTTTTCTTTCTCGGCCAAACGAATCACGTCAGGACGCATGCCCAGGTAATGATGATATTTGTCAATCGCTCGCCAGAGCGTGAAATTGACCAGCGCCATCGCGCACAAAGACAGCGCCACAACCAGCAGCCGGGTTTTGTTCAACGGTTTTCTGTCAACATCGCCAGTCAGTTTGTTGGCCAGAATCTGCAATCCGCGAACCGACAGAACAACCAATGGGACGATCATCATAAACCAGTACCGCGCAGCGAAATCCGGCCCGCCGCTGTACCAGTAAAAGAAATGAGCGACGAAAATCGCCGCGATCAAAGCCAGCATCAGGTAATCGCTGTTGCGCATCTTCAGCGAAAAGAAAAGCATCGTCATCAACAGCAGCGAGCCTACGCCCCAACCGAACAATTCAGTGTTGATGACGGTAATGTTCAGGTTGGAATTGATGATGGCGTCAAGCGGACTGTGACCGGGAAAAGGATCCAACGCCCAACCGGCTCCGCGATCAGCGCCAAATCCCATCGCATTGCTGTTCAATCCCATAAACCTGTCAGCCCAAACCATGATCGGGAATTTGGTCGGACTGCCGGTCAGAGTCTTGTTGTATTGAAAGATGAATCCGCCGACGATCAGGCATCCGAAAATCCAGGCGGCGATGGCTGGAACTTTCAACCGTTTGCCGCCGACGCCGATGATCCACAATCCGAGCAATCCGCCGATGATTGCGCCTTCCAGCGGGCGAATCATTCCAACCACTCCGGTCGCCAAACCCGACAGTAACGCCCAGTGGATTCGCCCTGTCTTCCTTGCCCAAACAACAGCAACAGCAGCCGCCAACGCAAATGTCAACGATGCCGTATGAGTCATAAAGCTCATGCCGACAAACGCATACCACGGCGAAACCGCCAACAGCAGAGCCGACAATCGTCCCGTTCGTCTGTCGTAAAGTTCGCGCGCCAACAGGTAAGTCAGCACAACGCACAAACCAGACAGCAGCGGATTGACCAGCCACGGAGCTTTGAACCATACGCCAATCGCCAAAATCAATGGCCAGCCTTGAGGAGGCGCGGCGTACCATCGCGCATTGTCGTAATCGAACAAATCCAGATTGAAAGCGTCGAGCGCCGACGGCAAAGGCATTGTCAAAACGCCCGTCGCCAGATAACGCGCGTGGTAAAGATAGGAAACTTCGTCGCCGAGATGCGGATGCCGCTGATAAGAAAAAGCGCTCAAGACCGCGCAAAGCGCTGTCACTCCTATTGCGGCAAAGATGACAATTCGGTCGAATCTTTCGCTCTCGTCCGCTTCCCAACCGATCCAACGCTCAATCCCGGATTTCCAACGCGTTAGCACGTCGTCCTGAATCGCCATTGCCGCCAGCGCCAGATTGATCAGACAAACGAATTGAACGAAAGCGGCAAACGGAAGCTCTTCCAGATAAAGCCTGGCTTCGCGTGAAACCGTCGCGCTGGTGACAACAAAGACAATGCCGATTCCGGCCAGTTGCCAGAATTTGAAGTTGCGCGCGAGCCAGGATTTGACACTGCTCCATCGGCTTCGCAACCCGGCCAGCGCCAGAACCGCTTGAACTGCGAACAAAACAATCAGCCAGGGCGAATGTTGAATAAGAAATTGAATTGGCCGGTAATGCTGGTAATGCATCGTCGGGCCGGCATCAATCATTTGCAAAGCTGTCGCCTGCCCGATCAAAGCCAGCGCCAACCACGCGGCGGCCTTTCGCCACGGTTTGGTGATCGAATATCCCAGAATGATCAGCGCGATTCCGGCTGAAATCGGCAAACAGATTTCGCCGCGAATAAAACCTTCGACATCGCGAAAGCGCGAATCTTTGGCCGCCCACGCAAAACAACCGATGGCCAGCGCCCAGCTTAGAAAACGCAACAAACTGTATAGAAGAGGAGTTCGGACAGTTCTGCCCCTGTCCGCCGAAGTTGAATCTTTGATCGGTCGGACTATTTCAGATTGCATTTAGCGAGTTATTGATTTTAGAGGGTGAAGGATTTCCTGATTCCCGGATAGTTATCCACGCCGCAGTCCGGCAACCAGGTTGTAAATCATGCCGATGATCCATCCAACAATTCCGCCGGTCAGCGCGCCGTAAAACAAACCGATCACGCTGCCTCCCCAGGTCACGGAATAGCCGATGAAATATTGACCGAGCAATTGCAGGTGCGGCCCCGCGCCCGGCCCGTCTTTGATCAACAGCCAGACTGTCATGGCGAACAAACCAATTCCGCCGATGACTGCGCACACCAACGCCAACACGCCAGCCTGAATCCTCATGATTTCCAGGCTTATTTCTTCAGTAGTCCGATTTTTTTCTGCCATGGTTGAATTTGTCGTCGTCATACTTCATCCAGTAAATGTTGCTGGGCCTTTGATTCGGCGCGTCGCCGTATCAAATGGGCATATGCCCTCATTCCCCAGTTTCTTAGATTGGCCACAACGTATCCGAGCAGGAAACCGCCGATTCCACCTTCTGCCAAACCGACAAATGCCCCCTGCCAGTTCACTTCGTAACCGAACAGGTAATTACGCAGCAAACCAAGAGTCGGTCCGATTACCGGTCCGCCTTTCAAAATCAGCGCCGCCGTCGCCAGAAAGATTATCGTTCCAACGACCGCGCCAAGCGATATGCCAAGCGCAATTGGATCGAGTTTGGCAAAGGCTTTCTGAATAATCTCGTCGGTGGAGAAATCAGTTCCGGCTGATTCTCTCAACGGCATCGGTACTGCCCTGTCGCCCATTGTGTTTGCGATTGTACTGGAACGTTCCGGTCCCGGCGATTTCACTTCTTCGTGGTACTCCATTTCGGTGTTCACCGACCAGACATCGTTCTGTTCGCCGACGATGTTGCGCGCGGCGTAAACCGCAGTCAACATCGAATGATCCTGGTTGTTATAACGATGCAATCCGTTTCTGCCGACGGTTTGCAGGTTGGTGATCGTCGCCAGATAGTTTTTGATCAATTCCAGATTCTCTTTGTATCCCTGATCGTAAACCGGATACGCCTTTTTCATTCTGACGACCGTTCCGTCCTCTATTTCGCTCGGTTCGATTACCCCGATCTTGGTCACTTCCTTGATGCCCAGATCAATCAACTGTTCGTCCGGCCAATCCCATTCTTCGTCTTTCTGCCAGAGGAAATATTCCAGCCCCAGCGAACTGCGCGAAGAGTCGGGAACCATTTCCGGACTCCAGTTTTTGTAATTCTGAATCCGCCCCATCTTCACTTCGGGAGAATGAATGTAAATCCAGTTGTCCGGGAAAACGTTATCGCGTTTGGCGATCAAGACCACCGTCAGGTAATCGCGGTACCGCAAAGTGTTTGCCGCCTGCAGAACTTCGTCCGGCGGTAACGGATCGAGGCTGCGAATCAAACTTCGCAAGGGCATAGAAGAGATGAAATGATCGGCGTCGAATTCAACCATCTCGCCGTCTTTGTTGCGACCGACCACTGTCTCGACTCTTCCCTTTCGGTGGCGAACCTTTTCAACCTTGATGCCGTGAACGGTTTCATTTCCCTGCGAAGCCAGAATCTCTTCGCAGCATTCCCACATCATTCCCGGCCCCAGACGCGGATAATGGAATTGATCAATCAGGGTCGTGATGACTTCACCGTCGGTGGTTTTGGCGGCGCTGAACAGCGCGTTGCGAATGGCTTCTTTGAGCGAAAGGTTTTTGATGCGCTGAGCCGCCCAATCCGCCGAAATTTCGCTGCAGGGGATTCCCCAAACTTTCTCGGTGTAGGTTTTGAAAAAGATTTCGTACAGCCGTTGGCCGAAGCGGTTGGAAACCCACTGCTCGAAATTGCTCTCGTCTCCGTGCGGCATCATCTTGGCCTTGCTGTAGCTCATCATCACCAACAGAGCTTCCACCGGCCCCAATCCGGCCAGAGCGTTGGCAGCTTTCAGCGGATAATCGAAATAGTGCCCACGATAATAAATCCTGGACATCCGAGGCCGCAGCAGAAAATCTTCGCTCAGAATTTCCTGCCACAGTTCGTTGATGACCGGAACCTTCGAGAAAAAGCGGTGTCCGCCAATATCAAATCTGTAGCCTTTGTAATTGACCGTTCGCGAAATACCGCCGACCTGTGCGTCTGCCTCGATGATGGTTGACCCCATACCGAGTTTCGACAATTCATAGGCGGCGGTTAAACCGGCAGGTCCTGCTCCAATAACTAATGCATTTGATCCCATACGTTTTATTTCTCTTCGGATGCCTTGTTCGGCTTGTTGTTTTCCGTCAAGACACACCTTGCCCAAACTTGAAACCTTGAAGGAAACCTCATGCCGAGGCAGCATCCTGGTTGTTCAAAACGATATATTGACTTTCCAATCATTCCGCCTGAACTGAAAAACCAGTTAGGCCTGTTGGAAATGATGGAGAATCTTTGGCGACGTAATGTTTATAGGGATAATTAGCCGAGAGAGAATTGGCTCATGGCAAATGAACCTGATATTTGTTGCTGTCAACAATCCATCTGCTTTAAAAAGCAAGCTACTTATCCAAGCCGTCACCAACCATCCGCCGTAGCTTAAATCCTGGATTTGATCTGTGCTCTTTGCGACTGAATATCGCCGGATCGCCATCCGGAGTTTCCAGTCAATAACTCGGCCCAAAAAATTTGTGAATTCCCTTTACCCAAAACCAAACCGCTACCGGCACAGTTCGGAAGCCTGTAAAACCAACGCCCCCACAACAACTGTTAGCGGTTCATGCCTGGATTGTCACAGAATCGGGCGCGTATTTTCGCTGAACTGAACCAGTTTGGCAGCTATTCGATTGACTATGCGATGTGAGAAAAACTTCCGCTCGTTTGTCGCTTAATCAATTGCCAACTGAATCCGGTTTTGAAGTTATGCACTTATTGAGACTGCCCCGCTTACTGCCGCTAAATTGGTTAATTCAATCACCAAATGTAGCTCCACACTTCTGCAGTAATGAATGGGACAAGTGTAAGATAACTTTTTGGAAAGCGCTGCGCATCGGTGACACGGACTATTTTTTATAGGCGGGAGCGATAATTTTTATAGGAGGGTCCTCCCATATGCTGTACGTAGGATGATTTGTCCGATGGCCAACATTGAATAGATTTTTCGCCATATTGACCAGTTCTGGTCGCTCCACTAATTAAAACCTGACTTGGGATATGGGATTGCACCGGAGCTACCTCCTATTTGCTACCGGTTAAGCAGAAAAATGATTTTGCTCCAGATTGCCCTGATTTCAAAAAATGAGTCCATATTCTGATGGCCTTACAATGCCAACTTTACACAAAAGATTCCGTTGACAATCTCGCGCATCCCTTGTTCACTGTCGGGGCAGTCCAAGCTCGCATAATCAAGTATATCCAAAGACTGTTCGCAGCCCCGAAACATCAGGCTATTCAAGACCAGGCAATTTGTTACGGTCAGGACTTACGCAGAGTCACTGCCTTAACGCAAAGACGCCTGGCGGCAAAAGCGCAAAGCAATCTTGGTTGTGGCAACTTGAATCGTTTCCTCGCCAAAAACCATCTTTGCGTCTTCGAAGCTTTGCGACCTTGCGTTGAAATTGTCTTTCCTGCGTAAGTCATATTGAGGAAAAAAACAGAATGAAAGTTTTGATTACAGGAGGAGCCGGTTTCATTGGCTCGCATTTGGCTGAAAAGCATCTCGAACGCGGTGACGAGGTTTACATCATTGACGATCTTTCGACCGGTTCGATGGAAAACATCGAACACATCAAGAAAAACCCCGGCTTTCATTACGCGCTCGACACGGTGACGAATCATCAATTGATGGCCGAACTGGTGGATTTGTGCGATGCGACTTATCACCTGGCGGCGGCGGTCGGAGTTCGATTGATCGTTGAAAGTCCCGTCAGAACCATTGAAACAAACATTCGTGGAACCGAAGTCGTTCTGGCTCAGGCCGCCAAGAAGCGCAAACGCGTGCTGATCACTTCGACATCGGAAGTTTACGGCAAACGCGAAACCATTCCTTTCCGCGAAGACGACGATCTGGTCATGGGCGCGACCAACAAAGGCCGTTGGAGTTACGCCTGCTCGAAGGCGATAGACGAATTTCTGGCCATCGCCTACTGGAAAGAAAAGAAAGTCCCGACCGTCATTGCCCGTTTGTTCAACACAGTCGGCCCGCGCCAAACAGGACGTTACGGGATGGTCATTCCCAACTTCGTCAAACAGGCGATTGGCAACGAAGACATCACCGTTTACGGCGACGGTTCGCAAAGCCGCTGCTTCACTCACGTCAACGACGTGGTCGGCGCGCTAATGAAATTGATCGAACACCCCGATGCCGTCGGCGAGGTTTACAACATCGGCGGAGATTACGAAGTGACCATCCTGCAACTGGCCGAACGAATCAAAGCTCTGTCAGGATCGAATTCGCGCATCAGCTTCCTGCCATACGAAAAAGCCTACGAAGAAGGTTTTGAAGACATGATGCGGCGCGTCCCGGACATTTCAAAAATTCGCGATCTGATCGGTTATCAACCGACTTTCGGCCTGGACGAAATCCTGAAAAGCGTCATTGATTACCATCGCGCGAAATAATCCAAACCTCCGCTACCAGTAATTCAATGCGTAAACGTCTGATGAAACAAAAGCTAAAAATCGAAATTAGCCATTAACCATCAGCCACTAACCATTATTAGTCAGGGTAAGAAAACCGCCCCCTGTCTGTTAATGGTTAATGGCTGATGGTTAATGGCTAATCCCTCTCCTTACCAATGGAAATTGCGGTAGCGCTTCCAAACCGTGAAAACTGGATAGAGCTATGAACAAAAGCCCCGTCAAATTCTCAAAACAATTTTTCATCGCTCTTTGTCTCGCTTCGTTGTTGATCCAGCCACTGCAAATCGCAGAGGCTGTCAGCGACAGACAATCGAAAACGAAACAAGCTCAACCAACCAAACCCAATTACCTGTTCATAGCCATTGACGATTTGAACGACTGGGTCGGATGCATGAACGGCCATCAACAGGTTCAAACTCCTGCCATTGACGGGCTGGCTGGCAGAGGCACGCTATTCACCAACGCGCATTGTCAGGCTCCGCTGTGCAATCCTTCTCGCACAAGTCTGTTGACCGGATTGCGTCCCACAACGACCGGCGTTTACGCCTTGCAGCCGTGGTTTCGCCGCGTCGAAAGCCTGAAGAATCTGGTCACGCTTCCGCAATACCTGGCCCAGCATGGTTATCGGACGATCACTGCGGGCAAAATCTTTCACGACGGATCGCCGCCAGTCGCCGAGCGCAAAAACGAATTCAACGTCTGGGATCAGGTGGACAATTACAAAAACCTGCCCGCGCAGAAATTCGTCACCACGCCGGAAAATCACAGGCTGGTGGATTGGGGGATGTTCCCCGAAACGGATTCAGACCACGACGATTGGAAGCTGGCCGATTGGGCAATTGAAAAATTGCGTTCGGCTCCGTCGCAACCTTTCTTTCTGGCCGTGGGTTTTCGATTGCCGCACGTACCGCTTTACACGCCCGAGCGATGGTTCGATCTGTACCCGGACGACAAACTGATCATGCCTGCGGTCAAAGCCGATGACCGCAACGACACGCCGGAATTTTCCTGGTATCTGCACTGGAAATTGCCTGAGCCACGTTTGTCCTGGTTGCAATCCGCCAATCAATGGCGGCCAATGGTTCGGGCTTATCTGGCCAGCGTCAGTTTCGTGGACAATCAGGTTGGCCGCGTTCTGGAAGCTCTGGAAAAAAACGGATTGGCCGAAAACACGGTCGTCGTCTTGTGGTCGGATCACGGATGGCATCTGGGAGAAAAAGCAATCAGCGGGAAAAACTCTTTGTGGGAACGTTCAACGCGAGTGCCATTGGTTTTCGCAGGGCCTGGAATTTCCGTTGGCGCTCGCAGCAATCGCCCGGTGGAATTGCTCGATCTTTATCCGACGCTGGCCGATTTGAGCGGTCTGCCAGTCAGTAAAGAACTGGAAGGTCACAGCCTGAAACCGCTCCTGAAAAACGCAAAAGCTTCGCGTCCATGGCCTGCCATTACTACCCACAATCCGGACAATCACACTGTGCGAAGCGAGCGCTGGCGATACATTCGTTACGCCGATGGTTCAGAAGAGCTTTACGATATGCGACGCGATCCGAACGAATGGAACAATCTGGCAGGCAATCCGCGCTTCGCCAGGATCATCGCCGAACATCGCAAATGGCTGCCTAAGACGAACGCCAAACCGACCGCTCCGAACGGAGCGCGATCGCTGGTGAATGAAGACGGCGTTTGGAAATGGGAAGGCAATCCCATCCGCAAAGAAGACAAACAGCCTTAACGACTGAATTCCTCTTCATCGTCGCATTTCAACTGTCATCTGTTTTTTCCGGGTTGAGCGGTGGCCGGCGCTCCCTGACTTTGCATCACGCGCGGTTGATCCAGCGCCCAGCGACGAATGATCTGATAACCGCGTTCGGATGGCGTGTAACGGCGTCCGCCTTGGTGACCGTCTTCCTTGCCGGTTTGGACGTTGAGCGGTTTGCGCAACAGCTTGCTGGTTTCGATGTCCGCAGGATTGACGCGTTGTTGCAGCGTCAAATAATTCTTCAGCATATTCGGCACAGTCCAGAATCCGTTGCCGTCCGGCCCGGCCAGATACATCGAAGGCACGCGGCCTTCGACGGCGTGGCATTTCATGCAGGACATTTCATCCATTCGCTGATTGCGATTGAGTTCCGGCGCCACGTAATCGCTGAAGTACCGAAAGCTGGCGATGAATTGCGGCGAAAGAGTTTGATCTTTCAGGCTTCCAGCCAGCAAATTGGCGGCCAGCGGTTCTTTCTTCACCGCTTCCTGCAATTCGGCCATCCAGATTTGCGGATCGGAGTATTTCAAAGCATTGCGCGCGACGTTGTTCTTTTCGGTCTCGACCAGTTTCCGCAGCGCGGCCTGCACAGTCGGGTCTTGCCGCAGAGCGGTCGTATTCGCCAATCGCAATGCGATGTTGCGGCTCATGACCGGAGTCGAAGGTTGCAACATCTGCACGAACAGTTCGATGGCGCGGGCGCGAGCGGCGGCAATCTGCGGCGAGGACGGTTGATTGTTGGCGGAATCAATTTCCGGAATCTCGTCGCCATACGAAGCGACCCAGGCGACCGAAGGCAGCCAGAAGTGCGAAGTCAGCGGATTTTTCGACGCGCCGGGAATGAAGCGCAGCAATTCGTCGGTGTGCAAATCAGTGTTCGTCGCCAGCATCGCGCCCATTCGGTCGGCGATGTACCAATCGGCATCCGGCAAACCCATTGGACGAACGGCGGCTTCGGCGGCGTCAATGATCTTCTTCAATTCCGCCGTGCCCGGTTCGGCTGTGTGTTTGGGAATCAGCAAACGGTAAAGCAGATCGCGCTGTTCGGTGGTTTTCGGCACAGCCCATTTGGCGCGGCTGAACAATCGCAAGACTGGTTGAGCCAGCGATTGGCGGCGGTCGTAATCCGGCGCAGCGCGATGAATCTGTTCAACCAGCGGTTCGACTTTCTCCTGAACTGCGGGCAAGGTCACGGCGCTGGGATCACTGACTGCGGCGGCGGCCAGCGTGCGAAGCTCTTCGGGGCCGTGCGTCGAATAATCAATGATCTTGTCCTGCAAAGGTTCGTAAGCGACGTTGGCCGCGCCTTCCATCACCAGTCGCAGTTCCGGAATGTTCGCCGCATCGGTTTTGCCCCACAAACGCAAGACGGCTTTGCCCATCATCTCAGTGCTGCCCGCGGTGATGTAACCCATCTGACCGGGGCCGCCGTCGCCGCCCGCCGAAGCGTAAAACGTAGCGGCAATCGCCACTAATCTTCTGGCCAGACGATTTTTCACCGCGTCAGTCAACGCAGCATCTTCCAATTTCTGCTCAAGTGTTTTGAACAGCCCGGACAGTTCTTTGTATTGATGCTCTTCGCTGCCGTTGGCTTTGTGGCCATTGACGACAAACAGCGCGTGGCTTTGGTAACGGAACGTGTTTTCAACCAGCGCGTTCGATTCGGCGGCGAGCAACTTCCGCGTCCAACTTTGATTTATCGCCTCACGCACAGGCGGATTCCAAATCCACCATTGCCACGCCGCACGCGCAGCCCACGCGCGAACCGCCGGATGGCGGTCGTCGTTGATCGCGCGATCGAGCAAAGCCGTCAGTCGCGTTTTGCTGAACGTCGGTTTGGTCATCACCGCATCGGCGCGGATGCCCAATGCTTTGGCAATGCTTTCGCGTGTCAGATCGCCGCCCGTCTCGTAAGCGACGAACACCGTGCCGAAACCTTTGTCATCGAGCAGAGTTTGTTCCATCGCCCAAGCCGCAGCGTCACGAACCATCTTGACCTGATCGCCCATCAGTTTAATCAAAGTCGGCACGCCGCGTTCGTCATGAACTCCGCCGAGCGCCATCGCCGACCAGACGCGAACTTGCGCGCTCGGATGCAACGAAGCCTGAATCATCAAATCCACCAGCGCGGGATCATCTGTGTGCGACAACGCTCGAACGCGCGCGATGGTTGCTGGCAAAGATTCGCCAGCGCGAGGCGTGAATTCGGCGCGAGTCGGTTTGACAGGCTGTTCAGGATAAAGTCGCGCGAGCGCGTGCAGCACGTAGCTGGTCGTCACAAAACCGGTCAGGGCGTTTTTGTTCCAGCGGCCATACGGGTCTTGCATCCGCAACAAAGCCTTGACGCCGCGAGCAACCGCCGGGTCTTTGTCCGTGAAGCCCAGCGCGTGAAATGCGCTCAAGGCCAACGCCGTCGGAGCCGGATCGTATTCGCCGTTGGTTTTCCATTTATCACCGTCGGGCTTGCCCGGATCGAATCCCCACGAACCGTCTGCATTTTGAATCGCGCGCAAACGCGCTTCGTCTTTTTTGATCGTTTCAGCGATGCGCTCCAACAGCTTTGCGGCGGCGTCGGCTGATTTCAGTTTGTATTCAGGAAAGATCGCGGGAGGAGGTTCAACCGGTTTGCCGTCATTTGATGGCGTCGGAGTCGGTTGCGGTTTCGGGTCGGGCGGAAGCGTGGGATAAATCGTCCGCGCTTTCTGGTTTTGCGCGACGTAATCCTGCGGGAAGTAGCGTTTGAAAAACTCTATGCGATTCGACAGGTCGTCGCTGTAACGCGGCAAAACGCCGAGCATACGGTCGGCTTTTTCTTCCAGCGCAGCCAGATAACGCGGATGGTTGGTGCGATCCCAAGCCGTGCGCAAAATCTCTCCAGCGTAGTTGTACACGATGGATTGGCCGACGTTCGATCCGGGTCCGGCGGCATTGATGCCGCTGGGGTCTGCGGTTTGAATGGTGTGATTGGCGGCGCGAATCGCCTGCATCGAATGCAGCTTGCGCGCGGGAATGACACGTTCGGCGGTGCAAACATTGTGACCTGCAACGCGCGTTCCTGCCGGGCCGTCACCCACATCCAGCGGAGCCAGGCTGGTGTTGTTCGCCGCGTCTTTCAGGTAATTGGTCGGGCGCAGCGATTCATACATCACGTTGACCAACCGCCGGAAGTTTTGCTTGTTTTCCAACGTGTAGCCGTTTTCCATAGGCCCGGCTGTCCCCCAAACGCCGGATTGCGTGTGACAGCTCATGCAATGCGTGCCCATCAAATTGCCCGTGTCGCGAATGCGTCGTTCGACCGAAGCTCCGCGCGGACGATTGGTCAGCCACGAATCCACTTGGCCAAGGTGGTCGTACACCGCCTGTCGCACAGCCATTCGCGGATCGTCATACGGCGCAGGTTTCAACACGCGAAGCTCCAATTCATAACCCGGCGCGTTGGCTTCGGCGCGAAGCAAATAAGTTTTGCCCGGTTTCAGCAACCGAACTATCGAAGCTCTGTGTTGTTCGTTTTGCTGGTGAGTTCGTTCGTTTTCGTTGCGGCCTTCGGTGTATTCGCCGAGCGCGCCGCTTTCATCAAGTGCGTAAAACCGCAACTGCGCCGCCAGCGTGTGGTCGGGAATCGCCAGATTCGCCGTCAGCAATCGCGGTTCTTTGCCGTTGAAATTCAGCCGAAACCAATCGTCGCCGGATTTGCCGACTTTGCCATTGTCGAAGTATTCGATGTCGTCGGCTCCGCCGTTGATGCGAATGGCTTGAATGGCTTTACTGTCATCCGGGCCTTCGGGAAGCGTGACTTCCTGTGCCTGTTCGGGCGTGTCGTTCGGCTCGGATTCAACAAAGCTTCCGACTTTCGCTGAATCATTCAGATCAAGCGGATTGATCGTTACGTTCAGCGGAACGGTTTTGCCGTTCGGCCAGGGAGTTTTATCGGGGAAATTCACAGCTTGCGGCGCGACGCCGTCTTCGCGCCAACGAATGCTTTCAGGATTGGAGAAGATGTTTGCTTCATCGGTGATTGGCGCGATTTCCAAACGATATTGCCCGGCGACCGGAGCGCGATAAACCAGATAAACATCGCTGTCGAGCGCATGCAGGACTTTGCGCCAATCGGTGGTCGGCGCTGTGTAAATGCCGAAAGCATCTGTTTTGCGCCCGGCGACAATCGGCAACGCTTCGCCTGCTTCGGCTTTCTCCAGCACCCAGCGAACGCCAATGCGCCCGTGATGCGGCAACGACGACGGCGATGGCAATCCGACCGAAAGCTCGAAAGTTTCTCCGCGCTGCAAAGCCAGACGCTTTTCCCATTTACCACCGAACTGAAGATTCAACTTCACGGGCGCAAGGCGAACTGCCGCCGTATTCGCCGTACGGCTGGCCTCGCTCTTGCCCAACCAGAAAAGAAAGGAGAGTGAAATCAGAAAAACTGAAAGCGCGATGATTCGCCGATGTTTGAGATTCAGCCGGTTGGAATACATGAGTCCCTCGCTTTGTTTCGTTGATAAAGGGTAACTGCTCAGGCCATCGAATAAGCCTGCAATGAAAAGCTGGAAAATGACGGAACAAACGGAAGGGGAATTTCCGTCCATTCCGTTATTTCCGTCTGTTCCGTAATCTCTTTTTCGTTACCAATAACCTGACGCTCCGCTCAGGGACGAACTGGCAAAGCTAAATCTTCTTGAGCGCTGATTGGCAAACGACATTGGCTGATGGCGATTTGCCGACAATCAGGCTCGGAAGATTTCGTTTTGGCTTATTTGCCTGACAGAGCTAGTCTGGCTCGCCGCTCGCGCGTTGCCGGTTGTATGGCTGCGGCAACCTGTTCTTTCAGCATTCGCTGCTGACTGGCGGTCATCTTTTCCCAATTGGATTTCGCCTGCGGATCGTCGGCAATCAGTTTCGTCAACTCCGCGGGCATTTCGTTCAACGCCAGCCACATTACCAGCGTGACCGAATGGCCAGTATCCACACGGGCTTTTTTGCAGACCGTGTCAGGCAATTCGATGAACCAGCGTTGCTCGTCCCAGCGTTTCAACGAACGGCGTCCAAAATCAATGCCGTTCAGCGAACCTTCGACAATCGTGGTTTCCTTGATTCCCCAATCAGTCAACAATTGAGAGGGCACAATGACAAAGCGCGGCAGGTTCGGTTGTTTGCGTTGAACTTTGGCCAACAGCCCGACCGAAATATCTTCCGGTTTGATTTTCCTAGAAGCCATTCAATGGTTCTCCAAACGGGTTGAGGGTTTACGATTGATCTTCAAAGTCGCGGCGTGACCAGTCCGATCTGATTCTGATATTTGCCCGCACGGTCAGCGTAACTGACTTCGCAATCTTCATCGGATTCAAAAAAAGTCACCTGGGCAATTCCTTCATTGGCATAAATGCGAATCGGCAAATCCGCCGAGTTGGAAAATTCCAGCACCAGCCGTCCTCGCCATCCCGGTTCCAGTGGCGTGGTGTTGACGATCAGACCGCTGCGCGCATAGGTGGATTTGCCCAGGCAGATGCCGATCACGTTGCGCGGCATGTTGAAAGTTTCGACCGTCGCGCCCAGCGCGTATGAATGCGGCGGCAACAACCAATAAAGCGAACCGTCTTCGGCGCGACGCGGCGGAGCTTCGATCAGCGAATTTTCGTCGAAGTTCTTCGGATCAATTTCCGCGCTGGCAATCGGCGAAAAGACGCGGAAACCATCCGGCGCCAGTCGCAGATCGTATCCGTAACTGGACAGCCCGGCGGAAATGATGCGACGGCCTTCGATTTCGCGAACCAATCCTTCTTCAAACGGCATGATCATTTCGTGCTCGCGGCACATACGCAAAATCCAGCGATCCGATTTGACGCTCACGTTAACGTTTCTCCTAAAAGTGTAAGACAAGCTGCCAGCCTGTCTTCGGTCTGAAGTTTGAGATTATGATTTCCGATTCATACGACAATCCGACAGCTTGTCGTACAGGGTTTTTGAATTGCGGGCAGTCTATCCGAAGCGCTCCGACAGCCGCAAGCTTTGATCGGCAATCGCCGGATTGGCGATTCGCGCGAAGACGGCTCAAACCTGCCTGGGGAAATAAAGCCTTGCGAAAAATTAGCTGCGATGGTATTGATTAGCGGCCTCGTTCCCCTGTCACCCGGCCCCGGCTGGCAACAATGCAAACAAATCTATCAATGCCGCCGGCTTCCTTTCCTGATAATTAGCGCTTGGCAAATTGTGTCCCTGACTCAGACGTTTCCGACACGTCACAAATCTGGCACCGTCCAATAAAGAAGAAGGTGAGGAAAAACATGCCTCAATCCATTGCCGTAGTGGCCGCCGTTCAAGCGGCTCCGATTTACCTGAATCTGGAACGAAGCATCTCCCGCGCGCTTGAGTTGATTGCCGAAGCAGCCAAACGGCGCGCGCAGCTTGTCGTTTTCCCGGAATCCTGGCTGCCGGGTTATCCGGCCTGGCTGGATAACTGTCGCGATGTGGCTCTGTGGGATCATCAACCGATGAAACGGCTGTACGCGCAATTGCTGGAAAACAGCATCACCGTGCCGAGCCGCGCTACCGACGCATTGGCCGAAGCCGCTCGCCGCCACAATCTGACTTTGGTGATGGGAATTCACGAACGCGTTGGCGAAGGAGCCGGACGCGGCACGCTTTACAACTCGATTCTGACATTCAGCCCAACCGGCGAATTGTTGAACGTGCATCGCAAACTGGTTCCGACTTTCAACGAAAGACTGATCTGGGGACAGGGCGACGGCAGCGGTTTGCGAACGGTTGAAACTCCGGTCGGACGCGTCGGCGGTTTGATTTGCTGGGAACACTGGATGCCGCACGCGCGCCAGACTCTGCACATCGCGGGCGAAGACATTCACGTCGCGCTGTGGCCTTCGGTCAAGGAGATGCATCAAATCGCCAGTCGCCATTACGCCTTCGAAGGCCGCTGTTTCGTCGTCGCCGCCGGGGGAATCATGCGCCGCAGCGATTTGCCAGCCGAACTGGAAATCAGCGACAACGTTCCGAGCGACGAAGCCGAATTCATCCTGAACGGCGGCAGCGCAGTAATCGGGCCCGACGGCCAATACGTCGCCGGACCCGCCTTCGGCTCGGAAGTGATCATACTGGCTCGCATCAATCTGGACCGCATTCGCGAAGAAAGCCTGACGCTGGATGTGACAGGTCATTTCAATCGGCCAGACCTTTTCGATTTCAACTTCAGGGGAACAAGCCAAAGACATGGACTCAAAGAAGCAGAGATCGTTCCCGCGATGGAAAGCGAAGAACTCATTCATTCCTCGACTGAGGTGCTGTTGCCGTCAAACACCGAAGTTATTTCCGGCAACGATTCGGCTCCGCCTTTGCGAGTGATCAAATCGTCACGCTCATCGGGTTTCGATTCGGAATACCACAGCCTGGAAAAACAGCAGCGTTCGTGATCTGAAATCACGACAGCATCAAAACTTCAGCAAGCTATACCCAGCGCCGTCTCGCTCGTGTTACCTTCACGCTTGGAGGTGAATTTATGGGCGAGTCGAAAAAGAAACGGCTGAAAACTTTTCCGCACATCGAAGCCAGAGATTTTCAGCATCCGTGGGACGCCAAAGCCACAGAAGCGCTCAAATCCGTACCCGGCCTGGACAAGGTCGTATCGAAAGTAATGGAGTACGGACTTGAGCGCGTTTTTATTTGGAGAACACGGCTTCAAATGTTCGCGTCACGCGATGAACCCGATTCGATTTTTCCCGGAAATTTTGTATCATTGCCCTGCCTCGCTAAGATCATCTGCGAGGACAATAAAATTCTCCAGTTTCCGAATGAGGTTTTGCAATATGACGCGGCGATGTCCGCTCTGCCGAAAAGAAACAAGTTGGGAAGACAATCCGTGGAAGCCGTTTTGTTCCGAACGCTGCCAGACGATTGATCTTGGCCGCTGGGCCTCTGAAGAATACTTCGTCCCGCTGACGGAATCACCCGACGGATTGACCATTGATTTCGATATTGAAAGCATTTCCGATGAAAGACAATAAGTTTGGCTCCACTGCTTCGGTCTTGTTGGCGTTCGCCATCTTTGCCGCAGCGATATTCTCGCTTGGCTGCAATGAAGCCGCTGCGCCGCGACCGCTTTCCGCCGCTGAGGCTCCGATGACCGCCAGCGCAGCCAGAAATCCGCGAGCAAACGAAGAAGCGATCAAAAATGTTTTGGACGTGCCAATCTCCAAACTGGACGGCAGCGCCTTCAAACTGGATGAATACCGCGGCAAGGTTCTGCTGGTTGATTTCTGGGCGACTTTCTGCGGCCCTTGCGTCAAACAAATGCCCGAACTGGTCAAGTTGAATGAAAAATACAAGGATCGCGGACTGGCATTGGTTGGCCTGACCGCCGATCCGAAATCCGATCAGGATAAAGTAGAAGAGTTCATCAAAAAGTTCGGAGTCAATTACCAGATCGGTTACGACAACACCTGGATTGCGTCGGCCTTTCTGAAAGGCACTGAAGACGAAACAGGCGCTCCGCCGATTCCGCAGCTTTTCGTGATTTCGCGCGATGGCCGAGTGGTCGAACATCTGATCGGCGAACAACCGGGCAGAATGCAATACCTGGAAAAAGTCGTCGTTGAACAATTGAACGCCGCGCGCTGATCTTCGGGCAAGCTACCAATTCGTGCGCGTTCTGCGAACGAAATAGGTTATCTGATTCGGGCAAGATGCCCGCGACACCGTGCGAGCAAGGATGCTCGCGCTCCCAAATTCCCTTAGGAGTAACAGAAATGTCAAAAAATTGGTTGAAAGCGGTTTTTCATGCCGCGCTCTTGAGCTTTGTGTTTGCCATTATGGTTATTGCCGGAGCGCCGCGGCTCGGAACAATGGATGTGCCGGAATTGCCTATGGCTGACGGTTCGGGCGATACGCCGGAAATGATGGTTGATCTTGTCTCGACCACTGGCGCAAAACAGGAAAAGCTGAAACTGTCCAGCCTGCGCGGGAAAGTGGCGATGATAGATATGTTCTGGTCGCAATGCTCGCACTGCGAAGAGCACGCGCCTCACATCGTCGAGATTTACAACCAATATCGAGCGAAAGGTTTTACAGTTCTCGGTCTGGCAACTGATCCCAAAGACGACAAACAATCTGACGGCAGGGTCAAAGGCTTTATGGCCAAAGCCAAAATCAATTATCCGGTCGGTTACATGACAACTGAAATTGTCGCCTATTACGCCGACAGCAGAAATCACGGAGTCCCGCAAATAGTTTTGTTTGGCCCTGACGGCAAAATGGCTTTTCGTGAAATCGGCTGGAACGATAACATCAGCAAGAAGCTGAAAGAGGCCATCGAAGCCCAGCTTGCCAAGATGCCAACCGTCAAACCGGGCAGCAAAGCCAGCGCTAAACCCGCGCAAAACAAATCCAGGCAAGGTTAAACGCTGTTGTGTGGTTTAGCCGCGTCAATTGTTTCAGGTGCTAGAAATGTTACGAAAACGAATCAGAACTTTTATCAATGCCGGATTGCTGAGTCTTGTCTGTGTTCTGGCAGTGATTGCCGCCGCGCCAAACACCGGATCGTCGGATGTCCCCGAACTGCCAAAAGGCAACGGAATGGGCGACGTTCCTGACATGCTGGTTGATCTGGTTCCGATGAATCTGGGAGCTGTCGCCAAAAAGCAGGATTATCTGAAGCTTTCCAGCCTGCGCGGACGCGTCGTGTTGATGGACATTTTCTGGTCGAAATGCCCGCATTGCGAAGAACACGCTCCGCACATTGTCGAGCTTTATAACAAATATCGTCAGCGCGGTTTCACCGTCCTGGGGCTGGCGACAGACAGAAAAGAAGACAGGGACGACGTGGCAAGCCTCAAGCAATTTATACAGAAAGCCAAAATCAATTACACAGTCGGCTTTCTGACCACAGAGGTTCGCGCTTATTACGCCGACCCGAAAGATGCCGGTGTGCCGCAAATGATCTTGTTCGGCGCTGACGGCAAAATGTTATTGCGCGAAGTAGGCTGGAACGCCGCGAACTTTGAAAGGTTGAAAAAGGCCATCGAAGCCCAACTCGGCAAAGCGCCTGGCGCCAAAAGCGGTCAAAACAAATCCGTAGTCGGAAAATCAAAGAAACAATGAATCACCCCTGCTGCCAACAATCGGGCTGAGCGTCTCACAGCTAAGGCCCCACCATCCGTTTAGCGAGGTGCTAATGTCAAAAATCATTACCCGTTTTTCCACTCGCCGCCAATGGCGAGTGATGCTGTTGTCAGTTTTTGCCGGATTGGGCGTCGCCATTCTGTTGACGCTTTCAGGTGTCGGCGAAGCGAAAGTAAAAATCGGCGAATTGCCTAAAGATTCGCTGGCGCGTCGCCAACTGTCATTGCTCAACGGCCAGCAGATCAGCCTGATGGATTTGCGCGGCAAAGTCGCCGTTGTCAATTTCTTCGCTGTCTGGTGCGGCCATTCGCGGCTGCACATTCCCACGCTGACCAAATTCGACGAAGAAGAAAGCAGCCGAGGTTTGCAGATAGTCGGGCTGGCGGTTGACGACGCGGAAACCACTCCGCAACGCGTCAACGAATTCATTCAGCAGATGAAAATCGCTTATCCGGTCGGAATGGTCACCGACGATGTTTTCAAAAAATACGTTGATTCGAAGGATTTGTCCGTGCCGCAAACTTTGGTTTACGCGCGCGATGGCAGGCTGGTAGCTCATTTCATGGGGCACGATGAATCGGTCGCCGCCGAATTGACCGCCACCGTCAAGCGCGAATTGGACAAACAATAACCCATCATCCGGAATGGCTACAGTATTAGCAGGGATGAACAAGACGAACGGGATCAAACCGATGCCCGTGCTTCTTGAACGTCCCTGTTTCCTTTTTGACCGATGCAAAATCAAGCTGGGATTGTGAAATGAGAAGATCAAAAATTGTAGCGACAATCGGCCCCGCTTCCTGTTCCGCCGAGCGGTTGCGCGAATTGATGCTGGCCGGAATGGATGTGGCTCGCGTAAACATGTCTCACGGTTCGCAAGAAAGCCACGCCGAGACGATAAAAAATCTGCGGGCCATTGCCGCCGAACTCAATCGTCCGCTGGCAATCCTGCTGGATTTATGCGGGCCGAAAATTCGCACAGGCAAGTTGAAAGACGGCCAGCCGATTCGATTGCAAGCCGGTCAATCGCTGACCATCACCACGCAGGATGTTCTGGGAGAGGAAAACGGCGACGAGACGGTGGTTTCGACCAGTTACACGGCTTTGCCGAAAGACGTCAAAGCCGGTGATCGCATTTTGTTCGCCGACGGATTGATAGAATTGCGAGTCGAACAGGTTGGCGCAACTGATGTCATCTGTCGCGTGTTAAACGATGGAGAGTTGGGGGAAAACAAGGGCATCAATTTGCCTGGAGTGAAACTTTCAGCGCCGTCGCTGACTGAAAAAGATCGCGCTGATCTGAGCTTCGGTCTGGAACAGCAGGTTGATTACGTTGCTCTGTCGTTCGTTCGCAGCGCGCGCGATTGCATCGGAGCCAAAACGTTGATCGAATTTCTGGGCGCGGACACACCGTTGATCGCCAAGATTGAAAAGCGCGAAGCGTTGGAAGACCTGGACAACATCATTGACGCCTGCGACGGAGTGATGGTCGCTCGCGGCGATTTGGGAGTTGAAACCGCCGTCGAAAGCGTTCCCTTCCATCAAAAGAAAATCATCTCCAAAGCCAACGCCGCCGAAAAAGTGGTCATCACCGCCACGCAAATGCTGGAATCAATGACGCACGAACCGCGCCCGACTCGCGCCGAAGCCTCCGACGTGGCCAACGCGATTCTGGACGGAACGGATTCGGTCATGCTTTCGGCTGAAACAGCCGTCGGCGATTACCCTGTCGAAACCATCGCCACGATGGCGCGAATCATCAGCTTCACCGAAAGCAATTGCCACGTCGGCGACCGCACTCGCGATTTGATTCACGGCTATCAAAAAGGAACCGAAGGCCGCGCCATTGCCGAAGCCGCCATTTACGCCGCCCAGGAATTGAACACAAAACTGATCGTCGTCTTCAGCAAATCAGGAACAATGGCTCGTCACATTGCGGCATTGCGACCAAAACAACGCATCATCGCCTTCACTCCCTCGCAGAGAACCCGCAACGCACTGGCAGCCGTCTGGGGCATAGAACCTTACCTGCTGGATTTCGAAGGACACAGTTCAGGTTTGCTGGGACGAGCGGATGAAACCCTGCTCAAGATCGGAATGATTTCTCGCGGCGAAACCATTGTGGCAATGGCCGGACGAATCCCCCAACAGCCCAGCCTGTCGTCAATGATGAAACTGCATTTGGTTGGAGAAATCGAAACGGCGGTATAAGCGCTCACCGGATCAGAACGTGTTCTGATCCGGTGAGTCCTTTTAAGATTCCGCGCGAACCACTTCTTCGGCGACATCGCCCGGCTTTCCATGCTTCGGGAAAGCTTCGGGAATGTCGAAAGGTTCCTGCGGCGCGCGCCAGTTGTCTACCATCGCTACTTGCTGGACGCAGGCGATGGTGCAGAACTTGGCGCAAGGCTTTTCGGTGCGGAATTCGTGATCCAGATGTTCGCGCGAATACTCAGAGAGCGGAATGCCGGGATAGCCTCGTTGCTGAGAGCAGTAATGCACAAGGCCGTCTTCGCAAATGTACAGGTAACGCGCTCCGGCTCGGCATCGCCAGTTATGCGGACGCCCGTAAGCCAGATCGTCCTGAAACTGATTCAGCCATCCGAATTTCTTTTTCCCAAAACGGCGAAGCTTTTGATAAACCTGTTCTTCCACTCCGCTCAGCGGTTTCAACTGTCCGCTGCCGTCGTGAATGATTCCGAGCGTCGAACCGAAACCGAGTTCGACCGCGCGTTCGGCCACAACCAGGGCGTCTTCGGGATTCTGAACCCCGCCGCCGATCACTGAATTGATGTTGATGTGAAATTTGGCGAACTTCGACAGATTGACCAGATAACGATCAATCACCTTCAGGCTCTTCTGCGAAACCTTGTCCGGTTTGACGTTGTCAATGCTGATTTGCAGGTATTCCAATCCGGCGCAATTGAGCTTTTCGATGTTCTCGCGCGTCATGTAATAACCGTTGCTGATCA